>JBCCNG010000042.1:0-13957 GCA_039025955.1 Cyanobacteria bacterium P01_C01_bin.72
AGAAAATGCGCCATATCATCCATCAATAAAGTAGGTGGGATTCCCGCTGTACCGACGGGGAAAACATCGGCGTAGAGAATGCCATAGTGGAAGTTCTTTTGTTCTCCTGGAACTTGTTTGGCTTGGGCGTTGTAAGATTTTGTGCCACGGAAAGGAGCAGTACGATAAAAGATTGCCTCGACATAGGGTAAAGCCGCCTCGTATAGCCAGGTGAAGCCCTGAGATTTGGGTATGATTTCGTAACACTCATCACCAATATATAGATGGTGATAAATTGGTCTACCAGCTACGGCAAAAATACCGTTAACCAAAAAGTCCATCGCGTCGGGAACACCTTTAAAGCCGCCTTCATCGTAGATATCGGACATTTCAAAGAAAACGGGTGCCATTACTTCCCAAAATAAACCCAGGTTGGAGTAATAGGATAGCTGTCTTACCTGTTCGATAAACATCTCAGGAAATAGTTTGTACAAGCCCAACATCGCGGGATTACCTTTAAAGTAGGCTTTGATTGCCCGATCTGCATTGGCGCGATATTCCTCCGTATCTAAATAAGCATCAAACTTACCTAAACCCATATCTCTGCCGTGCCATAACATCGCTCGCATACAGGATTCAGCAAATTCCATATTAATGCGATCGTGCCACAGATGGTGCAGTAGCTTAGGCATTTTAACCGTTTTCCCTTTCTCCATAAACTCCAATAGTTCTGGATGTGCCGATGCCTCACCACGCCAGATTTGCAGATCTGCACCTTTCCCTGCATAGTGGTTCGGCAAGTCCAAATATGACTTAGGCAGAAAGTATTTGAAGAATGGTAGAGGATTTAAAAATACTCGTTCGGCAATATAGAGTAGGTTACGCCAATAGAAGTCCATCGGCACAGCATAGGCTTTATAAATACCGATAATTTGCATTAAGTTCTCTGGCGTATCGGGCAACATTGAACCACCCGCTTCCAGACGATGAATTACTTCTGCAAATTGATGATTTGAAGCAGGGAGTTTGGCTGGTTTAGCGGGGGTTTGTACCATTAGTTTTAGTCGTTAGTTTTTAGCTTTTAGTTTTAAAAAATTAGTATCTGATTTTACGTAAGAGAAGGAACAATCAATAGTTAAAAATGAAAGGTGTTAGTGATTTTCTTGACCCACCATCCAATTACCTACTACATACTACTTAACCTGACAGATAAACTGCTTCATAACATCAGTTATCACTTCACTCCAAGTTACTGCTTTGCATATTATTAATAGCTACCTGTTCTACTTGCTCGGCGTTGATCGCGAGTAAGTTGGTCGTGGGTTCGATCCAGCGTAGTAACCAGTTGGGTTGAATACCTAAAAAGAAAATAATTGCGGTTAAAACTAGGGCGGGAATGGTTTCCGAACGTTTTACTTGAGAATAATAAGCCCGTTCGTTATCCAGTTTGCCAAAGCAGGTGCGATTAAGCAGAATGACGAAGTAAACTGCCGTTAAGCCCGAAGAGATGATACATAGCAGGGTAGGAATCGGGAAAGTAGCAAAGCTACCCTGAAAAATAACAAATTCAGCTACAAAACCGACTAAACCAGGGATTCCTGCACTTGCCATGCCAGCGGTAATTAGTAGGGCGCTAGTTAGGGGTAAACCACGGACGGGATTCATCAAGCCGTTGAGAACATCTAAATCTCTTGTTCCTACTTTGCGTTCGACAATGCCCACTAAATGAAACAATAGCGCCAGAATTAAACCATGACCGACCATTTGCGCCACTGCACCCAAAATACTCAGTCGTGTCCCTGCCGCTACAGCTACTAGAATATAGCCCATATGACCAATGGAACTGTATGCCACCATACGCTTGATATCTTTTTGGGCGATCGCACTCAACGCGCCATAAAGCACGCTTACCGTACCGATAATCGCCAGACCAGGAGCAACTAATGACCAGGTTTCGGGAAATAGCTGCAAACCAAAGCGAATTAGTCCGTATGTGCCTAGTTTTGCCAGAATTCCACCCAAAAGAATCGTTACTGCTGAAGATGCTTCGGTATAGGCATCAGGTAGCCAGGTGTGGAGGGGAACGAGGGGGATTTTAATGCCAAAACCAACCAGCATGGTGGTTAACAGAATTAGCTGAGTTATTTGGGATAATCCCTCGGTGGAAATATCGGCATAGTCAAAGCTTGCCGCGTCACTCAAGAAACCAACTCCGAGAAATGCTGCCAGGATTAGCAAACCAGAAACAGCAGTGTAGAGTAAAAATTTGGTCGCTGCATAGCCTCTTTTTTCACCGCCCCAAATTGCGATCGCCAGATAGAAGGGAATTAGTTCTAGTTCATAAAAAACGATAAACAACAGGAGATTCTGCGCTACCAATGCCCCCGTAACCCCCGCATTGATTAGCAACAGCAAGGAGTAATAAAGACGAGGACGTTCAACGTTTTCGCCGATGCTATAAATTGCAATAATCGTTAGCAGGCTATTTAAAATTAGCAGGGGAAAAGATAAGCCATCAACCGCCAAGCTATAGCTTAAGCCAATTGGTTCAGCCCAGTTGAGATATTCGCTAAACTGCCATCCTGAAGTAGCGAGGTCGAACTGGGTTAATAACCAGAGAGTCAGACTCAGGATCGCGATCGCAAAAATTGCTGTAATCTGGCGTAATTGCGCGGAGTTGCTTTTGGGCAATAAACTAACGACAACAGCCCCCACGACGGGCAGCCAGAGGATAAAACTAAGCATTGTAAATGATGGTTATATACTGGGAATTTTTCAATCAGACAGGACTAACTATAATTAAACCAAGATTTTAGAAAGAAACTTGATTGATAAATGGGTAGCAGATGGCAGCGATAAATAACCCCATGCCCAAAACAATGGATAAGAAATAAAATTGTGTTTGACCAGAGGTGTTGTACTTTAAACCTTCACCACTAAAAATAGCTGCTAGACCAAAGAAGTTAATCAAACCGTCTACTAAAAAGCGATCGCACCAGTCAATCAGTCGAGAGATCAAACCAACTACGGCGACGATGGTAAAACGATAAAATTGGGCGGTATAAAGGTCGTATGCCAAAAAGTCTTGTACTGCCTTGGGTTTTAATTGGATCGGTTTGGTAATGCGATCGCTTAGATAAACGATAACAGAGAAACCACCACCGACTAAAGTAGAACCGAACAAAGCAGCCGCTACGATCAAATTCAGATTTTCGGGTAATAGTTCCCAGTAGGATAATAAAATTGGTACGTGTAGCGCTAACCCCATAGTGATCATCATCGGCAACACCAGCGCCCACAAACCTTCGGGAGAACGCACAGTCATCTGTTTGGGCTTACCCATAAAAATTAGGCAAAACTCACGGGTCAAACTATAGCTAGTTAACCCATTAACCACAACCATCACTCCCACTAATAAAGGTTGAGTCTCCCATAAATAGTCTGCCATTTCTGTCAGCGTCCAAAAACAGCCTAAAGGAGGAAATGCCACCAAAGAAGCCGCCCCCACTAAATAACAAATGCCCGAAATTGGACGACGTGACCATAAACCACCGTACTGGGTCAAATCCTGGGTAATACTGTTTAAAATCACCCCACCGATGCTCATTACCAATAATGACATGGCGATCGCATAGGTAAATAATAGCTTTAATGCCGTTATCTCCTGCTGCGTACCCACAGCAATAAACACCAAACCCATATAGGCACTGACAGAATAAGAGAGCGATCGCTTGACATCGATTTGGGCGATCGCAATCAGACCCGCACCAATAGCAGTTACCGAACCCACAGCCACCATGAAGTTACAGGCGGTTGGCGACAAAGCTAACACTGGCTGGAGTTTAATTAGTACCCAAGCACCAGTTGAAACCACGATCGTATTCCGCAAAATTGTTCCAGGCATTGGACCTTCCATCGCTTCATCAAGCCATAAATGCAGGGGAAACTGAGCGCATTTACCCAAAGGACCAGCAACTAAAGCTAAACACAACAGGGTAGCTACGCCAGGGGCAATAGTCGCATTTTCCGCCCACAAAGCCAACTCCGTGTAGTTCCAAGTTCCCGCCAACGGCAATAGTGCTACTACTCCCATCAAGAGAATCAAATCTCCCACCCGCTTAGTCAGAAAGGCATCCCGCGCCCCAGTAACCACCAAAGACTGATTAAACCACAAGCCAATGAGCAAATAAGTCCCCAGAGTCAGAATTTCTAAGACTACATAGCTAAAGAACAGAGAGTTGCATAAAACCAGGGTGCATATCCCCGCCTCAAACAAAGCCAAAAGCGCATAAAATCGCGCCCAACCCCAATCCATTTCCATGTAGCCGATGGCGTATAATTGGGCTACTAAATTCAACCCCGTGACTATGATGAGGGCGGCAACTGTGACGGTGGAAACCTCTAAATCGAAACTAATATTTAGATCCGTCACCTGTAACCAGTCAAAAGATAAATACTGTATCGGCTGCTGCCAAATTTCTCGCAGTGCCAACAGGCTATGCATAAAGGCGATCAACGTCATGATAATGTTGATATATCCCGCTGGTCGAGGGCCCGTCTGACGAATAATGCCTGGCGACCAAGGAACAGCTAGCGCCCCACCGATTAGCGCGTAGAAAGGAACTAGCCAGATCGATTGACTGAAATCACCCATGAGTTTCTAATTATTTACCTAGCCGAAAAATTTTGTTTAGTTATATTTCAGCATAGCATTTTGTCTATCCCAACACAATATAGGATTGTCTTATATCAATAATTATGTTTTTGGCGCGCAAAGTCGCGGATACCCAATATGCATTGGTGAAAAGTTAAGACAAACTAGTTTTAGTCAACCACTAGCAATTAAGTCTAGATCTAAATCCAATATTTCAATCCAAACTCTTGCGCCGCAGCGGTGCGACCCCGCGTCGACGCAAGGCGCAAGGGAATGCGCACCAAGACAGTCTAGAGGTTTATCGGGGTCGTAAATAATTCTACAGGGGGCAGGGATTTCTAGCTGGTGTACGTATATTTTCTTTTGACCTTTGACCGAGATCGCCGGTTTTCTTTCAAACTTACTCTTCTTGATATTTTGTCTGATGATGTTGCTGTTGATGTTGACCGTTATCTTTTGAGGCTTTTTTCCTGTTTTCCAAGTCCCTAATCTCCCTCTCTTAGTTTGAGTAATTTGAGGCATACCTCGATAAAGAGGAATCAGCCAGCGGTGCGACCCACAGAGGCTACCGCCTCAGAGTCAGCTTTGCTGACGATGGCGCATTAGCGCCGTTCGACGAAAGGCGCAAGACAAAGGCGTTTAGTTCGCCGCATGTACGCGCACCAAGAAGAATCTTCCTGTTTTGTATGCTCCTTTTACTCTTCCCTGCTGTAATAACTGCCGCAGTCTAGTAGAAGATATTTTTAACAGAGATGCTGCTTCTTTGGTGTGTAAGTACATAGTAATTATGTATTGCGCTCTCGATAGGTTTATTTGTACTAAAAAAATAGACGATGTTTTAAAAGTTGTTTCATATTTTCTAGATCACCTTTAATCTTCCCATTAAGGGAAAGATTACGGAGAAAGTTCCCCTAATCACAAATCTTGCATTTGAAAGATAAATGACGCCTGATGTGAATTAAAAAATCTTAAAATCCTTTGAATACCTTCTTTAAAGATGAGATTTTATTGATTGTCCAGCTAAAAAACTTAGTTTTCTGAGTTTTCTTAAAAGCATAAGAGCTGAAAGCTAAAAACCAGTAAACTAGAGCGAAGCTAATTCACATAAGACGTGACAGATAAAACCATATCTCTGAAACTCCCTGCCGAACTGCTGCAAAAAGCCGAGAAAATTGCTAGTAATGGCTCAAATCTTCATGATTTTTTGGTTAGTGTAATTGAGCATGAAGTTCAGCGTTATCAGGCTTCACTAGACAAAAAAGACTTCTGGGCGCAACTTGAACGTCTTAGAGTTGAGATGAAGCAAGAAGAAATTGAAATAAATCCACAAGAGGTTTGGGAACAGATTAGGGATAAAGAAACAGAACGGGATATAGTTTTGTGAAGCAGTACTTAATTGATACCAATATTTTATCTGAACCTCTTAGATCGAAACCTAATCCCAACGTAATCACCAAAATACAGCTAAATTTTTCTGAGATCGCGATTGCATCTGCAACTTGGCATGAAATTCTATTTGGTTGCTATCGACTCCCGCCATCCAAAAAGTGCAGTAGAATCTAAGAATATCTCAAAGAATTACTTCTTCCAAGTTTTCCAATTCTAGACTACGATGGGCAAGCTGAGAATTGGCATGCTTCAGAACGGAAAAGGCTAACTGAAATCGGAAAATCACCTGCTTTTGCTGATGGACAAATAGCTGCACTTGCAAGTATTAATAATTTAGTTTTAGTAACTAATAATATTTCGGCTTTTATCAATTTTGATAACCTTCAATTAGAAAATTGGTTTTAAGTTTAGCTAAATAACATTTAATAAAGCTTGCTCTTTTCTAAAATACGATAATCTCTAGCGTTACGGCTAGAAGCCAAATAAATATATTCACAAGGTGGAAGCGATTTCTCAATAAACTCTAAATTATGAAGCTCATATTCCGCCTTAAAACAGAAAAAGTTACTGCTGAGATATCAAAGATTATAAGTTTTGAATAATCGCAAAAAAAGGAGCAATCTTGAATAGATTTACTCCCTTAAACTTGAACTGTTTAATGTTCAATACTCAATGTCTACAGCCAATTACCCAGCAGCACATAGGGAGCCCAGTAAAAAGGATGTTTATACCAGCGATTATGCAGTAGGGATAACTGCGCCTGACGCACCGCTTCAGCCTTGGGTAGGTGTTTCTCCGATAGCTCTTGGTAAAAGTCCCTCATCAGTTTAGAAGTAGCGCGGTCGTTTACCGACCATAAAGTAGCCAGAGTACTCTTTGCTCCTGCCCGAACCGCCATTCCTGCTAATCCCAATGCTGCCCGACTATCTCCTGTTGCTGTTTCACAGGCGCTTAAAACTAGCAGCTCGATCGCATTTTCTTGACCAGGATTTCTAGTTTGGAGAATACTGTCTAGCTCGTTGATGTTAATGCGATCGTCCCATGCCAGTAAAAAGGTGTCTTCGATTAAAGAACTAAACTGTCCGTGGGTAGCAATATGCACAATCGGGTAATCTGAATGTTGAATTTCCTTTTTCAGAGCTTCGCTAGTAAAGTCTTGGTTAACTAAAATCCGACTATTGGCTCGGGATCTAATCTCTTCTAGCTCAGAATTAACAAAATCCAAACCTGCAAAACCATCGACTTCTTCTGTTAACCCTGCGGCGATTGTTTTGAGTTTACCCTGTTCTAAAGGTCGCGGATTGAGTAACTGTAAACCTGGAGTTAAAGCAATACTGTAGTCTTCAATCAGAAAGCGCTTACCGTCGTAAAGAGCGCTGATAGGTATGTTACGGAATGCGCCATCGGGGACAAAGACTAAAGTTTTGATCCGACTTCTCTTTAAATCATCCAAAGCAGGACGAATAACTAAGTCGTATAATCTTTGAGCTGAATGATAAAAATTACGACGACTACGAACTACGATATTATGGCGAAATCTCTGAGTGAGTGATTCTAGTTCTTTCTGACTAATTTTTGTGCTGTAGTGCTTGAGGGGCTGATTGGGCAAGCTCAAAATTACTTCCAGGCGATCGCCCAAAATAATCGGATAAATTACCGCCGCCTGACGATCTACGTTGTCGATATCGACTACCTGAGCATCTAAACAAGCTTCGCGGAAAAAGTTGTTTAGTTCTGCCAGTTGTAGAGATTCAATTACTTCCCTACCGCCTTCTAAATTGACTTGACTAACAGTTTCGCCGTCTTCTGCCTCTAAAAGCAGGCTAACTAGTCCTCGATAAACTGGTTCGACACTATCGCGAAAAGAATACTGAACGTCAGGGTCAATTGCCACCAAATCACGACTCAAAGACTTGAGCAATTCCACTGCTTGGGAATAATGGGCGATCGCTTGAGAACGTTCTCCCAAGGCTTGACTAATTCTGCCTAACTGCCACTGCCAGAGATAGCTTACCTCTGGAGCATTTATACTCTGCGCCAAAATTAACGCTTGACTGGTATCTTCTTGAGCGCTGTGCCAATCGGCTAATTCTTCTTTAATTTGTCCCCGCAATCCTAAACTGTAGGACTGGGCTTTAAGATAATTAAGCTCCTTCGCCTGTTTGATGGTTGTGGCTAAAAACTTTTCAATCTCTGGCGTATGTCTAATCTGAGAATGACGAGCCAATTCCACCAAACCGTGAGCAAAATTAATGCGGCGATCAATATTAGCGCGATTATGAGGCAGACGGACAAATTCTGCCTCGATTTTGGGAACTAAAAACTCCTCCTGCTGCCAGTTTTCAGTACTCAACCAGGCATTTAACTTAGCGAGATAAATCTGTAGGGGTAGATCAGTTTGCAGACAGCTTTGCTGTTGCTGGCAGATTTCATATCCCTGTTGATAGAGGGCTAAGGCTTCGTCTGGCTGGTGGGTTTTGTAGGTGTTACCCAAAACTAGTAGAATCTCGATTTGCTCTTTTGATGACTCTAAACGAGAGGCAATAGTCAAACTCTGCTGTAAAACTGCTTGCGATCGCTTGATCTCCCCTACCAATCTGAGAATATCGCCATAGCTCCGCAAACCCGCCACTTTAATATTAGAATCAGCCTGTTCTGCCAAAGAACTTTCTACCTTTGTTAGAGTCGTCAGCGCCCGTCTGTATAGTCCCAACTGCTTAAAAGCGCTGGCTTGATTAATCGAGGCGCGAATTACCCCTAGCTCATCTCCCACCTGCTCATAGCTATCCTGGGCTTGTTGCCAGACGGTGATCGCTTTTTCCCCTGACCCATGATCTAAAAGCAGAATACCTTGATTGTTAAGTATCTGGGCTACAGCACGAACTTTGCTGCTCACGTTGAGATTAGGGTCATTATGCAGTAAATTCAAACTGGCTTCGATATTTGCTGTTGCCTCAGACCAAAGATTAAGCTGACCTTGGGCTAATGCCAAATTACTCATGACTCTAGCGCGATTTAATGAGTCTTTTGGGTCATAGATCTTAATTGCCTCCTGCCATAAATCTGCTGCTGCCTGAAATTGACCAATAGAATAAAAATACTTCCCCTGAGTCTCTAGTTCAGTGGCGCTTCTGGTTGCCACCATCTGTTGTGGAGCAGGCGCTGTGGCAAGGACAGGAGAAAGCCGATAAAAATTGGGCAATAAACCAATCGATAATCCTACTATGGCAAAAGCAAATAAGAGCAGATGGCGCTGCCGAAGTTTGAAGGACATGGGAGCAATATCAATAAAATACTAGAGCTGTTGATATAGTTCCCATTTACCCATTTGCAGTTACCAAACAGCTTCATAATTCTCCGCCGTCAGTCGCCATTGACGACCAAAGATATGCACCTTGTTTGTTGCCCCTTCCGCGTTAACTAACTCTCCTCCCGTATGACTCCATGCCAGCAGACTGCCTTCGAGATTTAAAACCTCAATTCCCTGCTGTGCCAGCTTTTGTGCATAGAGACCACTACGATAACCAATTGTGCAGTAGGCGATCGCCAGTAGATCCTGATATTGCTCTAAGTTAGCTGCATACTCTTCCGCAGTAATAGCTCCTGGGATCTGCGAGACGGCTATCTCTTCAGGAGTTCGTACATCAATTAAAACTAGCTGCTGTTTCTGCTGTAGCTGCTGTAATTCTGTAACCGTAATTCCTTTTACCTGGGGAAATTGCGCTGCATACTGACGATACATAGTCTCAATTTTGACCTGTCGCTCTTGATCGGTAAGAATCTTGGTATTTTGACAGCCTAAAGATGTTGTCAAAATCAACAAGGCAACAGTGAAAAAAATAGTTTGCCGTAACTTCATGCACTTTTTCAGGTAGGAGATAGAAAGTAGTAGGTAGTAGGTAGTAAAAAGCTAGATTGCGATCGCCTAAACTAACGAGAAAAAATGTCTAGACTAAGCGGGAATAGTTACCTGCTCTTTACCTCCCAAACCAAAAGCCTGATGAACCGCTTTAAGCGCCCTGACTCCATCTGTTTCCGCGATCACGCAGCTAATTTTAATCTCGGAAGTAGTAATCATTTGAATATTGATCTTTTCTTGAGCTAAAGCCGCAAAAAACTGCGCGGCGACTCCTGGATGCCCCACCATCCCTGCCCCCACCACGCTCAGTTTGGCGATCTCCGTATCTCCCGATACCTGACCACAGCCAATTTCTTGGTCTAATTGGGCGATTATGGCACAGGCTAATTCTGCATCCGATTGGGCAACGGTAAAGGCAATATCACGGGTCGGCAAATCGTTGATGATATGACAGCGTTGGGATTGAATAATAGCATCAACACTAATATTTTTACGGGCTAGCAGAGTAAAAATCTGAGCCGCCATGCCAGGGGTATCTGGTACATGACGAATGGCAATGCGAGCCTGGTTGGTATCGAGAGCCACACCGCGAACGGGGGGATGCTCTCCTTGATACTGATTAGAGGTAATTTCTTTTTGCGAACTCAGATCAATATCAAATGCCTGAGAAAGCAAATGTAGGGCGCGATCGCATTCAGATTCATCAATAATGCAGCTTACCTTGACTTCTGAGGTAGAAATCATTTGAATATTAATTTTGGCATCCGCCAGAGTCTTAAACATCTTCGCCGCAATTCCTGGACGACCAATCATCCCCGCCCCAGAAATGGCAACCTTGGCAATTTTTCGCTCAATTAATACTTCCGCTTCATCCAGTTGCTCAGAATTACTTCTTAAAGTAGGGGCGAACGCTTCGGCTACAGCCGAGGCAGCCTTAAGAACCCGATTGACCACCGTAAAGGCAATATCGTTTGTATTTCCCTCGTGGATCGACTGAATAATTAGATCAACGTCAATATTCTGGGTCGAGATTTCGCCAAACAGACTAGCCGCCACTCCAGGAAAGTCAGGTACGCGCAAAAGCGCAATTTTCGCCTGATCTCGGTCTACTTCTACTCCATCCACCGCCTTCGCAATTTCCATTCCTTGCAGCGAACGGGGTTGGGGTAGGCGAGATACTACTCTTGTTCCAGGGCGATCGCTCCAGCTAGACAAAACAACCAGGGGCATACCGTAGTTACGAGCAATTTCTACAGCGCGGGGATGGAGAACTTTTGCCCCCAAACTAGCTAACTCCAGCATTTCATCGGCGGTAATTTCCGACATTAGTTGCGCCGACGGTACAAGCCGAGGATCGGTAGTCAAAATTCCAGGAACATCAGTATAAATCTCGCAGCGGTCTGCCTTGAGAGAAGCGGCAAGAGCTACGGCAGAAGTATCAGAGCCACCCCTGCCCAAAGTAGTAATTTCCATATCGTCACTGTTGCTCACGCTTCTGCTAACGCCCTGAAAACCCGCAACTACTACCACTTCCCCCTTATTCAAATGACGCTCTAGGCGATCGGTGCAAACCTGAAGAATTCGCGCCCGACGGTGTTCAGCTTCGGTGACAATGCCCACTTGCGCTCCTGTAAGAGAAATAGCGGCTCTGCCCAACTCCTGTAGTGCCATGGTGAGCAGAGCGATTGTTACCTGTTCTCCCGTTGATAACAGCATATCCATCTCTCGGCTACAGGGGTTGCTAGAAATATCATGGGCCAATTTAACTAGGGTGTCTGTAGTTTTGCCCATTGCCGAGACGACGATGACCAGACTATCTCCCTGTTCTACAGCTTGACTAATTCTTTGAGCCACTGCTTGAATTCTTTCTACTGAACCTACAGAAGTGCCGCCGTATTTTTGAACTACTAAAGCCATAATCTTTATTTCAATCCCACCCAAGGCATCGCCTATATTATCAGCTATCAACCACAAGTTGCCAGTAATTTGTCCCTGCTCGTCAGGAAATTTTGGGTTTTCGCCCATTTTTCGTGGCTCTAAAAGCAGTCTATCCCCTGCCAACTGATTTTTATCCTACTTCAAATCGCTGTTTTGCACAGTTTAAAACTAGAAGAAGAATTTTAAGCAAAAAAAAGTCGAGAACTAGTTTAGTTAGATTTAAACTTTGTTCTCAACTATTCACTGTATAAGTCTTTTTTGCAATTTAGCGCAATTTAGCAACAGCTTAGAAAGTAAAGGTGGTTCTGAGCGTACCTATGACAATATCGCTGTTATCAGCATCTTGGTTTGGAGTTGGCAACCAAATTACCCCAGGAGTTACGGAAATATTGTCGTTAAGCTTATACTTGTAAAAAGCTTCTAGATGGATTGGCACATCATTCTCTATCGCATTATCATCACCATCGCCATCAGTATCTATCGCCGTTAAATAAGGCTCTGCACCAACTATCAGGGCAGCTTGGCTACCTTCTTGCAAAAGATCAGAAACCACCAAAGCTGCTGCATAGTTGTAGATATCGGCATCACCATTTTCACCATCATTGATAATTTCGGCATCGGTAAAGCCACCCCAGCCCCGAACACTAATTTGTGGGCTGATATCGTATTGGAACTGAACACCAAAAGAGTTAGTGGCAATGGGAGAATCGACGATATCGGCAAAACCGCGGAAGTTAGCTTGGTCTGTACCTGTGCCACCAAATAAGAATGAGCCACGGAAGCCAGCATCAGGAGCAACTTGCTCGTTATCATAACCACGTACGTAAGTCAGACCGATTTTTAATGGGTCGATCGGTGTAATTTCAACCTGCCCTAAAGCAGAAAAACTACCATCAAAAAGACCAGCCGCATCACTAGGGTCAGAGGCAGTTGGGGCAATATAGCCTCCAGCTAGGGTGATAAAGTCGTTTATTTAAAAGGAAGCACCCAAACCAGCAGATGAGCCAGCAATCCCCTGACGATAAATCGGATTACGTTCCCCAAAACGAGTCAAAGCACCACTTGCACCACCACCAACGTCTAAACCAGCGTTAAAGGTTTTGGCATAGAAATGGTGCGCTGCCAAACTAGCCATAGCAGTAACTCTTAGTTTGTCATTAATGGCAGGAAAGACATAGTGTAGCCGATCTATAGTGATGTCGTTGCCACTAGGACCATCAAATGCAAAACGCCCTTCCCTAGTACCTGTTTCATTCTGAAAAGAATTACCGATGTTACCGGCAGTCAAACGGGTAAACAGCTTATCTTTGCCAGTGAAACTACTAACCAACTGAAGACGGATCCGATCAGCAAAGACTACCTCTGAATCCAAATCAGGGTTATCATCACTACCTAAAGCTTGCTCATCGCCAAACGCCTGAGCTAGGTTGAAAACCACTTCCCCAACTAGTTTAGTTGTCGCCGAAAATTGACCATCTTCGAGAACTGCCGTGCGGCTTTCAATTTCGTCAACTCTGCCACCCAGTGCGGCTAATTCCGCCTCAAATTCCTGACTCAGACGCTGTACTTGCTCTAAATCAGTCTGGCTCACATCGCTACCGCTAGCAGCAATCAGACGCTCGATCTGATTGAGACAGCTATTTAAACCTGCGGCAAATTCATAACGGCTCAAAGGCTGATCACCGCGATAAGTCTGATTGGGAAAACCCGAAATACACCCATATCTGTCAACTAAGCTACGCAATGCCTCGTAAGCCCAGTCCGTAGGGGAAACGTCTCGAAGTTGATTGACGTTTGTAATTTGTCCCATGGGATCACTGGAAAAAGTGCTATCAGCACCGTTTAATCCTGTATCATACCCTTGATTTAAATTGGCATAATCAGCGATCTCCCCAATGTTAGACGAGTTTACCTGCTGAGCGCTAGCTGAACCACTAGCAAAAATGCTGGCGTACAAAAACGCAGCAGCACCCAACAAAGCAGGCTGCTTAATTCTATTCATCTTCTATTTGTCCTCACACCTAGATAATACGAAAATCAGTCAAAAGTTTTTACTGATGTGCCTCTATATTTGTACGAGCAAAAAAAAATTAATGTCATCTACGATACAAAATAGCAGACATTAAGATTTAATCAAT
>JBCCNG010000043.1:0-13895 GCA_039025955.1 Cyanobacteria bacterium P01_C01_bin.72
CTCTGTTTTAGTCCTGCGTTATACTCAGACCAGTTGCGAATGCGGTATTGATTCTTCATTGATAGATTTTGGTTGTGGTTAACTTTAATCTATCATTCTTAAGTGTCTACCCTTCGCAGCTTTGATTTGTGCAACAACGCCTATGATATTCAAAAATTTATCGAATAGTTGCGAAGCGTGAATATCAACGATTAAATTCGATATAACGGAAATATAGACAAATAATATCGGAGACAAATTATGAACAACGTCTCTAATTCTTCAATGACAGACCGCGACTGGATCGATTGCGGTAAGGCTGATGCCTGGGCGGGAAAAGCCAAACAACCACCCGAACACGATCCGCAAGCAGCTAGTATGTATGACTTGGGTTACTGCGAAGGCGAAATAGAAAAACCTCCCATACAATCAAAAGATCAGGAATAAAAGTAATGACAGAATTATTAGAACAAAAATGCGTTCCCTGCGAGGGTAATGTTGCCCCAGCTACAGCAGAGGAAATTGAACGCGATAAAAAACAAGTTCCCGACTGGGATCTAGTTACCGAAAATAGTGAACTGCGTTTGCAAAGAGTTTATCAGTTTTCTAATTTTGCTGAAGCACTGGCTTTTACTAATTTAGTAGGAGAGATTGCCGAAGCTCAAGGACATCACCCTGCTTTACTAACCGAATGGGGCAAAGTCACTGTTACTTGGTGGACTCATGCGATTAACGGACTGCATCAGAATGACTTTATTATGGCAGCTAAAACTGATGCAATTTATTCTGATTTATAAATTTATCTTTGCGATCGCTACTAAATAATATTTTTTCCCATTAGTTGCGATCACTAATATAAGCCATAACTTTTAAAGTTTTTATTTTAGCTTTTCTATTGAAACTAATAGCAGCAAGCTAACCTTATCATCCTAGATAGTCATTTAAACAAAGCAACAACACCCAAAGCAGATCGACCGAGTGACTTCCTCATTTCACCAATTTAGATTGGAGCTTTACTGCTGTTTTAGTAAATTAACTCCCATTTTCTACTTTAGGAAATATCGGGTTTTGGTTGAGTGTTGCTACTTTTATACGAGACAGATATTAAATAAAACAGATTGTTTAACCTCCTATCTAATTAATAGATAACCTGTTATCTCTGTCAGGAGAAGCTTCATTAGCTTCTATATTTAGAATAATACTTTATCTCGATAAGAAAAGACGATTGCAATATAAGTTTACTCATAAACTGACGGCAAAATTTCGCTTTTGCGTGTAGCGCTAATAGTATTAAGGCATTCCAGATTACTTCTTGCTTAAATCAAATTCTTCTAGATAATACGATTCATCTACTTCAACTAAACGCTTTTTGTCCGTAGTTTGGTTTAGCTCCAGAGTTTTTCCTGGATTTGGTGGCTGAGGACTGTCTGGATCACTATCGCGAAAATCATCGCCTCCACCATCACTATTAAACAAAGAAAAGAGCCAAGCGACAAAAAGACCAAATAAATAGGCAATAGCCAGTAAAGATATTAGCCTGGTAGCGATTACAAACATAATTTTTTCAAGACTATAAATAAGGGTTGGGCAAACCCTAAAACCTGATTGATAGAGTTTAGCAGAAAACTATTGATAAAAATTATATAAAACAAACTATATACAAAGCTAAATTTGACTTGTCTAAGCTTGCAACGAGTTGAGTCAAATCTGAGGATGATTCGGATTTCACGCCTGTGTTAAGCATCCCTTATTGCTGCTGCCTTCCGACCCTGACAAGGTTCGGGCGTTAATACTGCATGAGTCCGAATCGTTAACTAGCATAGCATAATTCGCAGTAATTGCCGTAGATAGCCAATTGTTAATTATTCATTGCTTATTTGACTTTCCCAAAACGGCGATCGCGTTTTTGGTAGGTGATCAAAGCTTGGTGAAATGCCTCACGGTCAAAATCTGGCCAGAGGGTAGAAGTAACATAGATTTCGGCATAAGCCATTTGCCACAGTAAAAAATTGCTGATCCGCATCTCGCCACTAGTCCGAATCAATAAATCTGGGTGAGGGATTCCTTGAGTATATAAATGCTGCTCAAATAACTGCTCGTCGATTTGCGAAGATTCTAAGTACCCTTGTTCTACTTTAGAAGCGATCGCCTGACAAGCCTGAATAATCTCATGTCTACCACCATAGTTAGTGGCGACGGTAAACTGAATTCCCTGATTATCTTGGGTATCTTCCATGGAACGATCTATCTCCTGACGCAGAGAGGCGGGAAGATCTTGCAAATTACCCACAAAGCGAATTTTGACATTCTCCTGCTTCATTTCCTGCAACTCTCGCCGTAATACTCGTTCAAATAGAGTCATCAAAAACTGGACTTCCCCTTGGGGTCTGCCCCAATTTTCTGTCGAAAAAGCATAAGCAGTTAAAGCAGGAATGCCCCAGTCTTTGCAGCAGCGCAGCAGGTCTTTGAGGGCATCGACTCCCCTTTGATGACCAATAATACGCGGTTTTCCTTGTTTTTTAGCCCAGCGACCATTGCCATCCATGATTACCGCCACGTGTTGCGGTAGGAGGTCTTGATTTAAATCTGGAGGTAACTGCTGCAAAATAACTGGCTCTACGCTCATCTTCTAACACTAAACACTTGATATCAATGACGAAATGTAATTATTTTTCTTAAATTGATCGACTAATCAATAATTAATGCTTTTTGCGGAAATCATCAGGCAGCAAACGTAAAACACGTTCGAGCAGTATCTTTCCCTGAAATCCAATCTTGCGGCTGAGACGCACGGCATCACCTTCCGCTGTCGGAGTAAATCGCTCTTGCAATAGCTCTTTTAGTTTACTACTGGTTAGGGGTCTATTTAACGTTCCTCTTTCGGCAAGAGAAATTGAGCCTGTTTCTTCTGAGACCACAATACACAAACATTTCTCTACTCGTTCGGTAATGCCCATAGCGGCACGATGACGAGTGCCCAACTGGCGGGAGGCAGTACGTTCTGAAAGCGGTAAAATTGCGGCTGCTGCGAGAATTCTTGAACCGCTAATGACCACTGCCCCATCATGTAAGAGAGTAGTTGTCTGAAAAATTGTCTGCAATAGTTCCTTAGAAACCTCGGCGTTTAAACTAACCCCAACAGAGACATAATCTTCATCTTCTAAAGATCCTGTTGTTTCCATCAGCAGTAATGCACCAGTGCGGTTTTGGGAAAGTTCTTTGACCGCATCAACAATACGATCAATCACAGTATCAGGCTGAGTTTTTAAGCGACCCGAACCTTTAAATAGCTTGAGTAGTTCACCCCGTCCAATTTGTTCTAGCAGACGACGAAACTGGGACTGAAAGATCACTGCCATGGCTACAGCCGAACCTAGCACCAGTTTCTCTAGCAGAAATTTGAGTAACTGTAATTTTAGTTGTCCACTAATTACGGTTGCCAACATCAGGACGATAAACCCCCTGACCATCCAGAGACTGCGACGCTCTCCTTCGCCAATAATTAGCAGCAGGGCGTAGCTTAAAACTAAGACCAAGCCTAAGTCGATGATGTTAATAAAATCTGGCAACCAGCCAATAACCCGATCTAAGTCAGGAAGCAAACCCGACAATGACATTATGTTAGTTACTCGGATATGAGTGATTAAGGTAGTGAGATAAACCTGAAAATTCAAGGTACTGAATTACACTGAGGGATTCAAAATCAGCAACTATAGTATGCTGGTTTCTATACTAAATCTACTCTTCGTGTTTTACCAGTCTTTCAGGTAGGCGATCTCGTTCGATTAGATTATGATAAGTTTCCCGTTCAATAATTAAGTTGGCTTCTCCTTTATGTACCACAACCGCTGCGGGACGACCAATACGGTTATAGTTTGATGCCATGCTGTAATTATATGCTCCCGTATCCAGGACTACCAAAATGTCTCCTGCTTCAGTCTGGGGTAGTTCCGCATCTTTGATCACTACATCCCCTGACTCGCAGTGTTTCCCCGCAACGGTAACTGACTCGGCTAGAGGCTCTGTCATGCGATTGGCGATTACAGCCCGATAGACAGACTGATAGGTAATGGGACGAGGATTATCGGACATTCCCCCATCTACTGCAACATAGGTATGAAAATCAGGAATTTCTTTGCGGCTACCGACAGTATAAGCCGTGACGCAGGCTGAACCGATTAAAGATCTTCCAGGTTCAGCGATTAGCCGCGGTAAGGGTAGACCTGACTCGTTACAGGCTTTCTCTACCGCTTGACTAACAGCCTTAACCCATTCGGAAATACTTGGGGGGTCATCCGATTCCGTGTAGCGAATACCAAGGCCACCTCCAACATTAAGAGTTGTTACAGGCAAACCATAGCCCTGAGCTTTTTGTAGCCAGTCCACCAAAACTCCTGCTAAATCTTGATGGGGTTGGCGTTCAAAAATCTGTGAGCCAATATGAGCATGTAGACCAATGCAGCTTAAACTATCTTGTGCCGCGAGGTAAGCAAAAACTTCTTCTAGCTGATTGGGGTCAAAACCAAACTTACTGTCTAAATGACCTGTGCGAATATACTCATGGGTGTGGCATTCAATCCCTGGGGTAAGACGGATCATAATCGGCACTGGCTTACTATTTTCACTACCAGCAGCGATGCGAGTTAGAGTTCTTAACTCTAGCCAGTTATCCACCATTACCGTACAGCCCACTTCGACTGCCAATTCTAGTTCGGCAACAGATTTATTATTGCCGTGAAAGTAAATTTTATCCTTGCTTACTCCTGCTTTGAGGGTTGTGTAGAGTTCGCCCCCAGATACCACATCAAATCCCAAACCTTCGCTATCAATAATGCTACAGACAGCCATGCAGCTCCAGGCTTTAGAGGCATAAATAACTAGAGATTCACCACCGTAATAGGTAGCAAAACTATCGCGATACTGACTACAGGCAGTTCTGAGAGTAAATTCATCTAGGATATACAAAGGTGAGCCATACTGTTCGACCAGCTTAGATACTTCACACTCACCGACCTCTAACTGGTTATTGTCGTTAACTTTGGCAGTCAGAGGCATCAACTCCTGATTGGGAGAAGGGGGAACTTCTAAACTCGTAATTTGAGGAATATAACGATGTCCCGTATTTGGCAAACTGCGGTCGGTCGAAAGCATAGTGGTATCTTTATTTTTTAGCGTGTGAAGTCATCAATAGTTACTTACTTTCTAGTTTACAGTTGTCTCGCAGTAAAAATATAGTCAAGTGGTCGATTCTTAAAAGACCATAGGATAGATATCCTTTAAGCAAAATGCTGCTACACTAACTAGATACAGGCGATCGCTACTCCACTATTAATACTTTTAGTTTATTTTATTGAGCAACAGGAGCATCAGGAAGTTTACTCCATTCATTCCAAGAACCATCATAGTTCTGGACGTGATCGCAACCCAGTAAATACTTTAAAACAAACCAGGTATGACCCGACCTGCCGCCTACAGCGCAGTAGGGAATAATGAGCTGTTCAGCAGAGACTAAATCACCATAAATTTTTTGTAGCTCCTCTGCCGACTTAAAAGTGCCGTTTTCATTGTGGGCTAACTCATAATAGATATTAACCGCCTCAGGGATATGTCCTGCTTTTTCACCTGGTTTAGGTGGGGTTTGTAGGTAAATTTCCCCTCTGTATTCTTCAGGGGTACGAACATCGAGCAAAATGCAGTCTGTTTTGCCTATCTTTTCCTTGACTTCTGCTGTAGTGATTCTGAGAGAATTATCTAAATTTTTTACTTGATAATTACGTGGAGTAAACTCTGTTTTTTCTCTAGTTAGTGGCAAGTTCTCCTTTTGCCATTTCTGCCGACCACCATTAAGAATCCGAACATCTTGGTGTCCGAATAACTTGAGCAGCCAAAAAGTACAGCCAGAAGTCGCCGCATAATTATTGTGAACAACCACTATCGTCATATTATTGGTAATGCCAGAATTAGCAAGGAGAAGCGCCATCGATTCTGGGTCAAGATTAATGCTCATATTCGATGATAGTTGAGTCATTGCTGACCAAAAAATTGAGCTGGGAATATGTCCTTGCTCATAAGCCTGAGAGTCCAGATCTATCTCAACTATGCGTAAATTGGGGTCATTGAGGTGTTCGGCTAACCATTCAGTTGTAACTAGAGTTTCGGGGTGGGCGTAATTCATTGCCAGAATTTTTTATGCTATAGGTTGGAAATATCTTAAAAAGCTATCTGTCCAGTTTCTAGTCCCCGAAAGAGTACAGTTTTAAACTTAAATTCCAGTCCAGAAGAGATGACCGATTCTCTAAGCAATTTATTTCAAGCGATCGCCAATAGCCCCAACGAACAAACTTTGCATAGTCAGGTTGTTCCCGAGATTGGAGCCTATTTCTCGGCAAAACGTTGCCGACTATTTATCCTGGCACAGCTTCCTCGTCAAGCTTCAAGCTTATTTCAAAAAGCCTTATCTCCCGAATATAATCCCGTTCTCAATTATTTAGTCAAACATCATGCTCCCATCCATGAAGAGGCGATTGTTTCCAGGGCTAAATGGCAAGCTATATGTCCCCGTTTTGACCATGGACATGTGTTGGTGGGTCCGATTGTCGCGAGGGGTTCTTTGATCGGTGGATTAGGAATAACGCGCGATCGCTGGTCAACGGCTTTTACGAACCAAGATCTGACGGATATGACGGGCTTGTGTCTCCATCTATCAACTTTTTTGATCCAGCAAGAAGGAGGGGCAGTACAATTTGATCCAGCAATAATAAAGTCCCTAACCCCCAGAGAAATAGAAATAGCTCATTTGGTAGCTCAGGGATTAACCAACGCAGAAATTGGCAAAGAATTATGGATTCAGGAGAATTCGGTGAAGCAAGCTTTAAAACGTATGTTTCGCAAGTTAAATATTTCTTCCCGCACTAGTTTAGTTTCACTATTAGTACAGTCATGACAGATCTAATTCTAAAAACTAAAAAAAGAGTAGACTAAAATGAAGCCATCATGAGCAAATACATTTCGTGAAAGAGATTGCTATCAAACCATTAACCTCTGCTGAAGTACCTGAAGTAGTAGCACTAGATAAAATGTGCTTGGGTGGTTTTTGGCAAGCAGAAGCTTACCTAAGAGAAATTGAGAGCGATAAAAGTACTCTGCTAGCTTTACACCTATCTCAACCTGAGTTTGGCGATTACGAAATTAGCCGTATATATCGGGCTAAAATTATTGGTATGGCTTGCTTGTGGTCGATTGTTGATGAGGCACATATTACCCTATTAGGTATTCATCCTGATTATCGCCGACAGGGATTAGGACAATTATTGCTTTGTTATCTATTAAAAGATGCGATCGCTCGCCAGTTAGCCTGGGCGACCCTAGAGGTTAACGAAAAAAATCGCGGGGCAATCAATCTTTATCAAAAATACGGTTTTCAAATCGCAGGAAAAAGAAAGAATTACTACCAGCCGGCAGGAGACGATGCTCTGGTTCTGTGGCTCAAAAATATTCAGCAGATTGAGTTCCAAAATCAGCTAGTTCGATGGCTAGAACAGTTAAGAGATCGTTTGAGTATAAATAACTATTGTTTAAGATAAAAAAAAATCTGTCAAATTTACTACCGTATTTTCCGTCCATTCAAGCAAAGTCAGTAAACCAAAAGCCTGTGTTAAAATCACCATTAATAAGGGCATAAGCAGGTGGATGAAAATAAGACATGTTTGAACGCTTCACAGAAAAGGCAATAAAAGTGATTATGCTAGCCCAGGAGGAAGCACGCCGCCTGGGTCATAATTTCGTTGGGACGGAACAGATTCTCCTAGGTTTAATTGGAGAAGGTACTGGAGTCGCGGCAAAGGTTCTCAAATCGATGGGAGTCAATCTTAAAGATGCTCGGATCGAAGTAGAGAAAATTATCGGGCGTGGTTCTGGTTTTGTGGCAGTAGAAATTCCTTTTACTCCCAGAGCGAAAAGAGTTCTGGAATTATCATTAGAGGAGGCTCGCCAGTTAGGTCATAACTATATTGGTACAGAGCATTTACTTCTTGGTTTAATTAGAGAAGGTGAAGGAGTTGCTGCCAGAGTCCTAGAAAACCTGGGCGTAGACTTGTCAAAAGTCCGCACTCAAGTAATTAGAATGTTGGGCGAAACTGCTGAAGTGGCTGCAGGTTCTGGCGGTACTCAAGGCAGAAACAAAACCCCAACTCTAGATGAATTTGGTTCAAATCTAACTCAAATGGCAGGGGAAGGAAAATTAGACCCTGTGGTTGGTAGACAAAAAGAAATTGAGCGAGTCATCCAAATTCTCGGTCGTCGTACCAAAAACAATCCTGTGTTGATCGGTGAACCTGGGGTCGGTAAAACTGCGATCGCCGAAGGTTTGGCGCAGCGTATTGCTACCAAAGATATTCCCGATATTCTCGAAGAAAAACGGGTCGTTACCCTAGACATTGGTTTATTGGTAGCTGGTACTAAATATCGTGGTGAATTTGAGGAACGCCTCAAAAAAATCATGGATGAGATTCGCCAAGCTGGTAACGTAATCCTTGTAATTGACGAGGTACATACTTTAATTGGTGCTGGTGCAGCTGAAGGAGCAATTGATGCGGCAAACATCCTCAAGCCTGCATTAGCTAGGGGTGAGTTGCAGTGTATCGGTGCTACTACCCTTGATGAATACCGTAAGCATATCGAGAGGGATGCTGCCCTCGAACGTCGTTTCCAACCTGTACAGGTGGGAGAACCTTCTGTAGACGAAACAATTGAAATTCTCTATGGTTTGCGCGAGCGTTATGAGCAGCACCATAAGCTGAAAATCTTAGATGAAGCCCTAGAGGCGGCAGCAAAACTATCTGATCGTTATATTAGCGATCGCTATTTGCCCGATAAAGCGATCGATTTGATTGATGAAGCGGGTTCTCGCGTACGTCTGATCAATTCTCAGCTTCCTCCCGCTGCTAAAGAGCTAGATAAGGAACTAAGAGAAATTCTCAAGCAGAAAGACGATGCGGTCAGATCTCAAGACTTTGACCAGGCTGGGGAATTACGCGATCGCGAAATGGAAATTAAAGAGCAAATTCGCACCATCGCTTCTAATAAGAAAAACGAAGCCGATGACGGTGAGGATAGCGCCCACGTAGATGCAGAGGAAATCGCTCACATCGTTGCTTCTTGGACTGGTGTACCAGTTAATAAAATTACCGAATCTGAATCGGAAAAACTGATGCACATGGAGGACACTCTCCACCAGCGCATTATCGGACAGGAAGATGCGGTTAAAGCAACTTCTCGCGCTATCAGACGGGCTAGAGTGGGTCTTAAGAACCCCAATCGTCCCATTGCTAGCTTCATCTTCTCTGGTCCTACAGGGGTGGGTAAAACTGAGCTGACTAAAGCTCTAGCAACCTACTTCTTTGGTTCGGAAGATGCCATGATTCGCCTGGACATGTCCGAGTACATGGAACGTCACACGGTTTCTAAACTAATTGGTTCGCCTCCAGGATATGTAGGATACAACGAAGGTGGTCAACTGACCGAAGCTGTACGTCGTCGTCCTTACACTGTCGTTCTCTTTGACGAGATTGAAAAAGCCCACCCCGATATCTTCAACATGCTCTTGCAGATTCTCGAAGATGGTCGCCTGACTGATGCTAAAGGCAGAACAGTAGATTTCAAAAACACTTTACTGATTCTTACTTCTAACATTGGTTCTAAAGTGATCGAAAAAGGTGGCGGCGGACTTGGTTTCGAGTTTGCTGATGATCAGGCAGAAGCGAAATACAACCGTATTCGTTCTCTAGTCAACGAAGAGCTAAAAAGCTACTTCCGTCCTGAATTCCTCAATCGTCTGGATGAGATCATTGTCTTCCGTCAGCTAAACAAAGACGAAGTCAAAGAAATCAGCGAAATCCTACTCAAAGAAGTGTTCCAACGCTTAACTGAGAAAGAGATCACCCTCGAAGTTAGCGATAAGTTCAAAGATCGACTGGTAGACGAAGGATTTAATCCCGCCTACGGTGCGCGTCCCCTACGTCGAGCTATTATGCGCCTGCTGGAAGATGTACTCGCAGAAGAGATTCTGTCTGGTCGTCTCAGTGAAGGAGATACTGCAACAGTAGATATCGATGAAGAAAACAAAGTTGCGATCGTACCAAAGAAAGAGCCAGTAGAGTTGCTCCCTTCTTCTTAATTAGCAGATAGTAACAAAATAATTAACCAAATCATTAATTGGGTAGAGGACTAAAAAACTCTACCTTTTTTCTTGCCTGAAAATTATAGCTGTGCCTTGCACTAAATCCGCCCAAAACATTCGATAAAAGACTTCGATTAAAATAAGAAGTAACTTATTGCCCGTTATAGTCGTTCTAATCAATTTCCTTATGGTCTAGTTATCGTTTCGAGGGATTGGGGAACTGTAAATAGTATTCTTGTACCTGAGTTTCTTATTTAAAATAACCATAAAAAAATGATTCAAGTTAAACCTCGATTTGAAAGCTTTGAAGAATACATTGCTTTTGATAATGGCACAGATAAGCTATATGAACTGTTTAATGGAGAATTAGTTGAAGTGCCTCCAGAATCAGGCATAAATGTACAAATTGCTAACCGTCTATTTTTGATTTTTGCGCTTTTGCTGGGTACGGATCGGGTTCGAGGACATGGGTTGGAGTTAGAAGTTAATGGTGAACCAAGAAATCGCTATCCCGATCTGACTATTTTACGGGAAGAGCATATCGAACAGTTAGCAAAGCGCAATACAGTTCGTTTAACCATGCCTCCCCCTTTATTAGTAGTTGAAGTGGTTAGCCCTGGAGAATTGCAGCGCAATAGAGACTACATTGCTAAACGCGGGCAGTATGAAAACTGTTCTATCCCTGAATATTGGATTATCGATCCCAATACTCAAACAATCTTAGTTTTAGAATTATCAAAAAGTAGTTATCGGGAAGTTGGCTGCTTTTCCAAAGAATCACGCTTACTTTCAACACAATTCCCCGAACTAGAAATAACACCAGCTAATATTTTCTCAAATTAGGTACTGCTATTGTCGTAGTTTTTAGTTTTTAGCTTACATTCCGCAGATAATCTGTCGAAAAAAATAATTAAATTAATTTACTGGATCTTAGCCTGTTGACAGAGATCGCTATCAAAGAAAATCACGACTAAATATCTCTGAGAAGTAGTAAAGGCTTTCTGATCATTAATTTCCATACTGCTAAATTTTTAAAGACTTTCTAAAGAGATTGCGTCTTTTAGCACCTCATCGCGAATTAAGGGATTGAGTGCTGTACTTTGGGCAACATCTACCTCACATCCAAGTAGATCCGACAGGGTTTGAATCAGGCGAATAAGATCAAGCACTGACTGTTCTGGTGCAACATCAACTAGAAAGTCAACATCACTATTCTCAGTCGATTCCCCTCGGGCAACCGAGCCAAAAACTCTAATGTTTGGTGCATGACAGCTTTGAGCAATAGTGAGTATGTCGTCTCGATAAGCTTTTAAGTTTTCTAATTTCATACTTGAAATCCACTGCGATTAACATTCAATAAATTGCCATCGCCCACCCTAATTTCAGCCCGATAGCTCATTCTTTCAGCAATAGGTAAAATAAATTACCACCACCGTTGAGCAATCCTGCTCTTGTTCCTGCTAGTTCACCGCTACCTAAGAAGATATCAACCCGACCTGCTCCTTTGATCGCGCTACCTGTATCCTGATCTAAAACATACCTGCTGACTACTCTTGTATCTACTTCTCCTGTTGGTTCAACGTCGGGTATGGGGGCAACGATTAAAGCTAAAGCGCCAGGAGGCATAATTGATTTATCGGTAGCGATAGAGCGATCGCCCGTCACGGGAACGCCCAAACTACCAGTGGGGGGTCTTCCATCTGTTTCCCGAAAGAAGATAAAGCGGTTATTGCGGGGAATATATTGATCTAGCTGTTGGGGATTAGCGGCAAAGAAATCTAGCAGCTTGGGTAAAGTTAATTCATCTTTGGCAAATACGCCATCTTTGACTAGTTCACCGCCGACGCTAACGTAAGGATAGTTAGTTGTGCCGCCATAGCCCACAGACATGGTTGTCCCGTCGGTTAGATTGAGCCTTGCCGAACCCTGTACCTGCACTAAAAAGGCTTCCAGGCGATCGCTTAACCAAACTAGTTCATGACCCTTGAGTATGTTATTTTGGCTTTTCTGACTAGCTAAACCGTCTTTGCCTTCTAGTTGCGCGCGGGTGGGATGATGCTTCGAGCCTTTGATACTGGCGGGCATCCGATAGAGAGGATAGCGATACTTTGCCGTCCTGACTCGGCTGGCGGTGTAGGTAGGTTCAAAGTAGCCTGTAAATTCAACTCGACCTTGCTGATCTTTGCCTACCGACTGATAAAAATCGAATTCTGCCTTAACTGCCTGTTCTAAAGCTGCGGGAGAATCTGTAGTTAAGAGTAATTCTTTAAAGCGCCACAGCGATCGCCTGACGCGATTGAGATTAAACCTGGTGTCCCCTTGGTTACTATAACTTTGTGCTGCCTCGGGGGTACTCAAATAATAAAGACTGTGTTCCACTGATTCGATTAAAGCCTGTCGTTGAGATTCATCCCAACCGATTAAAGTGGACTGTGATTCAGCTTGGCATAGAGGATCAATGATCAGCATGAAGTCCGAACAAGTTTTTGTCTCAATTTTGTAGCGACCCAGCTTGTCATCCAAACCAACATACTTCAGTCTCGCTGGAGATATCGGCTTTAGAGGTAGAGCGATCGCCGTTTGTCCCCAGAGGGCGATCGCCATTAGACCAAAAGTGAAAAGCGATTTTTTCATTAAGTCTTACATATTCAACATTTGATTACTGATTCTGGCACATAAAAACAAGATTTAGCTTTTAGGGACTAGGGACTGAGCAAATTTATGTTGTTTGTAGATAAAAACTACTGTTTTCTATGTGGACGCGGTTTAGATTCAACTTATGACTATCTTGAGACTGAATATCTGAAGAGGATTAAGAAATTTTATGAAACCAAAAAATGTACTATTAAAGAGTTATTAAATTTCATTGTCGCAATCTATAGGAGTAACCCCAGTTGTGGAGTCACGATACAACCCAGCCGAAATTGAGCAAAAATGGCAACAGCAATGGCAGGAATCGTCAATAGATCGTACACCCCAGCAAAGCGAGCAGCCAAAATTCTATGCCTTGTCTATGTTTCCCTACCCTTCGGGCAACTTACATATGGGTCATGTGCGTAACTACGTAATCACTGACGTAATTGCCCGTCTAAAGCGGATGCAGGGTTATCGAGTGCTACATCCTATGGGTTGGGATGCTTTTGGCTTACCTGCCGAAAATGCGGCAATTGATCGCGGTATTCCCCCTGCCAAATGGACGCTGCAAAATATTGCCCAAATGCGATCGCAACTCAAGCAATTAGGGTTATCAATTGACTGGGATAGAGAAGTAGCGACCTGTTCTCCCGACTACTATAAGTGGACACAGTGGCTCTTTCTTCAGTTTCTTGATGCGGGATTGGCTTACCAAAAAGAAGCGGCAGTTAACTGGGACCCGATTGACCAAACAGTGTTGGCGAATGAGCAGGTTGATAGTGATGGTAAAAGCTGGCGTAGCGGTGCGGTAGTTGAGCGTAAGTTATTAAAGCAGTGGTTCTTTAAGATTACTGACTATGCCGAAAAGCTGTTACAAGACCTTGATCAGCTCGACGGTTGGCCAGAAAGAGTCAAAACGATGCAGGCGAACTGGATTGGCAAGTCTGTGGGGGCATATTTAGAATTTCCGATTGTGGGTTGCGATGATAAGATTGCCGTCTTTACCACCCGTCCCGATACGGTATATGGCGTAACCTATGTTGTACTTGCACCTGAGCATCCTTTAACTCCTGAAGTTACCACTCCAGAGCAAAAATCAGCGGTA
>JBCCNG010000044.1:0-13826 GCA_039025955.1 Cyanobacteria bacterium P01_C01_bin.72
CACATTTTGTCTGGCTATACAAAGGAGTTGATGAAATATTGTTTCTTGGAGATTTACCAAAAGCTCGTAAATCTTATTTAAATGCATCAGAATGGGCAAGAATTGTTGGAGATGATTTTATTGCTCGCTCCGCAAGCGATACAGCTGAGTTTTTAACTACCGAACCTGATATCAGATCGACACAAGTGAGTGTTTGGTTTATGGTTTGGAGTAATAATAAAGACGAACGTGTTCGTGAAATAGCAAAAGTAAAGATTGAAAGTCTTGGTGGAAAATTAATAATTGAACCTGATGGTCGAGTTGTTGCAGTACCACCACCTGGACTGATTGACTGACAAAACTTTTTAGGAAATATTATAGGAATAGGTCTGAACCTGAAATTCTAATTGATAGAGTCGCTGTTCATGTTGCTTGCGAGATGCCATAGCTGGTTCAGGATCTTGATTCTTACTAAAAACAACCGAGCTAATCAATTTCCAACCATTGAGAAGTGCTGCTTTGACCCAATCCCAACCAATCCGAAAATAACTATTTCCTCTGAACCAGTGAGTGTCAACCCATCGTCGTTTACCGTTATCAACAACTAAAACTCCTTGTGCGCTAACGTAAAGAGTCGCAACAGCTAAAATAAACCACAAACGTGACAAGGCACAAACGTCTCGAATCATTGAGCGTTGAGCATTCCAGCCTGCTGATTGGTCATCAAGAAAGTTTTCTTCAATATCAAAACGTAATCCGTATTCAGAAAAGGTCTGCAATGTGGTTTTTTCATTGCTAACGATCGCCCATAGTTCACCATTGATGTTGTTGCGAGCAATAATTACATGAACTCTACCGTAAAATTCTCCTTTGTGAATTTGTACATTATGCAAGCAAACAGCCTCTCCACAATTGAGGTGAAAACTTTTAGGCTGACACCAATTTCCTTTCCAGATCCAGGTATTGCTCTTGATTCGGATACGATAATGCCATCCTAGTTGAGTTGTTAGCATTGTCATTAACTCGGTATGTACGAATCCGCGATCGGCTAACAAAACTACGGTGATTGATTCTGGCAATCTTGATTGTGCTTGCTGGATCATTTCTCGGTAATCAGCAAATGAAACACTGGCACTCTCATGCCTCATTACTCTCCATACCAGAGGCAAAGCTCGACCTCGATGAATTACTGAAAGCCTGATTAGACAATACTCGTCCCAGAATAAAGAAGAATCTAATGCCAAAAATATTTTTGATTCTGACCAATCAGCAAGAGCTGCTTTGACTAGTGATTTGTAGATTCGATGAACGTTAATTCGGGGATTGTTTAACCAACGTTGAATACGTCTTTGTCTGCTCTGAGCAAACTTTCCTCGACAGGGAATATACATCGACCATTTTGTTAGATTAACATTGCCTGCGTGTATCAGAGCAATTACCATCCACATGCAAGTTTTCAAGTGACATAAGTGTGACCAATCTGCTGGTTGACTCATCCATTGATTCAAGGCATTGTAAAGACGAGAGTTTTTTTCACAGTATTCTTTAATTTTGAGTGGTATCTAATTTTAGAATACTGACTCTCATTCTCCTACGACCTTCTACTTATAGCTTTTTCAAGACTTTTTTCTCATCTTTTGTCAGTCAATCAGGTAAAAGTCAGTGGCGTTCATACGATGTAATTGTTGTTCAAAATATATTGGATGAATTCAAGAAGGATTCTCAAAACTATTTCGGTATTGTAAATAGTTTATTTGTTTTGAATAAGGTTGATGATATTTATCTTAAATCCAACCAAGAAGAAATAAGTGAATTAGTTAAATCTGCTAATAGTATTTTGAATCAAACTAATAAACAAGATTACCTTGTCCCCATACAAAATAGATTAGAAAAATTGTAATATGATTACTTTTGTATGAATATCGATAGTCTTACTGTATAAAAAGTAAACATAACTCTCTATTTTCTTCAGTTAGCTGAATAACTGATGCTCGCCCTACTAGAAACCAAACTGGTAAAGTAACTCCACTCTTTACCGGCTATGATGGCAATAACGTATTGTGCTATGCTTCGCAAATCGCAGCAGCAGAAACATCTTTAATACTTGGAACAGCAGCATCTTTGCCTTTAGGTCTAGCTATTATTGGCTCACAGCTTCCCGATATCGACACCACTACTAGCACCATTGGTAAAATCTTCTTTCCGATTAGCTCATGGATTGAAAATCGTTTTCCCCATCGAAATGTTACTCATTCTTTGCTGGCTACTGCGAGTATAGCTGTTGTTTTTATTACTGCTGGACATTTCTTACTAGGGGAGTTCAAAGCTGCGAGCGCTCTTGATCTTGGTCATCTTTTAGTCTATTTCTCTAATATCTTCACTAAGCAAGGAGTATAACTGTTTTATCCTGAACCCGTCTGGGGAATTAGTGTATCGAATTCCCGATGGAGTTTACAAACTGCTGGGGCTGTTGAATTATGGGTTTTGGCAATTGCGATGACCGCCATTGAGGTTTAAAGCTGAGACAAAAATCGTCTAGCTCACAAAACAATACTTCTAAAACAAATATGGGATGGGAGTGCTGAATCAAGTACATTTTCAGCTTACTACTCCCCCCCTTTCCTATCTAGAACTCAGGCTATTTGATAGATTCCCCGATTACTGGCGCTTGAGCCAGAGTAACCCGTTTCTGTTGAGCGATCGCCACTTGAGATTGACGGACATTGCTATTAATCGCCACGGTCTTCACATCATACATTTGCGTAAAGAGTTTGGGATAAAGTCCAATGCCGATAATCATCACCAAGAAACTGGCGGCGATAAATATTTCTCTGGGGCTAGCATCATCAAAAGGCGCTTCTCCAGGTAAAGCACAGCTATTACCAAAACAAACTGCTGGTTCATTGGTAGGCTTTTTCATTTTTGCCTGATCGACATCGCAGGCTAGTGCTTCGTTGGAGTTGAAGAACACCAGACGTAACATGGACAGCAGATAAATTGGAGTCATGATTAACCCAATCGCCGCCAGAAAGATCATCGCTGTGGAAAAAGCAGGGCTGTAAACATCGTTGGTCGCCATACCCACAAATACAGCAATCTCACTAGCAAAACCACTCATCCCAGGTAGAGCAAGAGATGCCATCGCCGCCGCAGTAAACAAAGCAAAGGCTTTGGGCATTACCAGGGCAATACCGTCCATACGATCCATGAATAGAGTGTGAGTGCGATCGTAAGTTACTCCTGTCAAGAAGAACAATACTGAAGCAATCAAGCCGTGAGAGAGCATTTGCAGCATTGCGCCGCTAGTACCAATGTCGGTAAATGAAGCAATTCCAATAAGGACAAATCCCATGTGAGAGACTGAGGAGTATGCCAGACGACGCTTCATGTTGGTCTGAGCAAAAGAGCTAAAGCCACCGTAGACAATGTTAATTACTCCTAGAGTCGCTAGTAGAGGGGCGAAATAAACGTGAGCATCAGTTAAAAGCTCCATGTTGAAGCGAATCAAACCGTAGCCGCCCATTTTAAGCAAAACACCCGCTAGAATCATTGAGACTGGCGCAGAAGCTTCACCATGAGCATCAGGTAACCAGGTGTGGAGCGGAAAAATAGCTAGCTTAACGCCAAAAGTAATTAGCAGCCCCGCATATAGGGGTAATTCTAAAGCTAGGGGATAGTCTTTCAGAGCTAAAGCAGCAATATCAAAAGTTAAGTTATCGCCGTAGAAAGCCATACCTAAACCTGCAACAAGGATGAAGATTGAAGCTGCGGCAGTATAAAGTAAGAACTTAGTGGCGGCGTAGCGGCGTTTCGAGCCACCCCAGATAGAAACTAATAAATATACAGGGACTAATTCTAATTCCCACATTACAAAGAAGAGCAGCATATCCTGAGCCGCGAAAACTCCAATCTGCGCTGAATACAGCACCAACATGAGGAAGTAAAACAAACGCGGTTTACGATCTACCTGCCAAGCGGAAAACATTGCCAGAGTAGTTACAAATCCTGCCAATAAGACCAAAGGGGCAGAAATACCGTCTACAGAAACCGACCAGCTAACTCCCAGTTGTGGAATCCAGCTATAGCTTTCTGTTAGCTGAAACTGAGCGTTATTTGCATCATAATTATTCCAGAATGCATATCCCATCAAGAGGAAGTCTGCGATCCCGACAGCAAGAGCGTACCAACGAACGGTTTTACCATCTTTGTCGGGGATAAGAGGTATAGCTAGGGCTGCTAGCAGAGGTAAAAAGATAATCGCGGTAAGCCAGGGAAATTGCTCTACCATTTGTATGTTTTTTTGTATGAGTTCATCTGTTAATAAAAGTATAATATATTAACCTTTGTTAAGAACATTATTCTTTTGAATGAATCAAATTAGATTTATGTATCAGACAGCCGAAAATGATTAGTTTTGCGATTAGTTCTTGTGCTAAATTTTGTTCGATACAATGCCTGGTAGTTATGGAAATTAAGGCAGTTGTAGGTAGCCAATAACTAGTTTTTTTAGTCTCAAACGCCTGTTATTTCGCTGTTAGTTAAAAGTTGTCCGAACTATTAATACTCAGAAGTCATGTAAATAGAGGGTTTTGCCCAGCTATTAGCTGATAGCTACCCTCACAGATAAATTTTCTGATCCCGAACTGACGTTGACTAGGGTTTTGTTGCCACCATATCGCCAGGCTGTTCAATAGATTTTGTCTCTACGTAAACAATCAAACCAGGAACTTGCTTACCGTTGAGCTTCTCTGCTTTAACGAATTTAGTTGCTTTGATGCGATAATTCTCGCTAATTTCGGTGAGAGATGGCAACAGACTAGTTTGAGTTAAATCGCCTCGGAAGTTCGGAGACACGGATAAGATCCGATCTTTTTCAATTTGCTTAATAAAGTAGGGCTGTGTTTCGACTCCTACAGCTTGAGCGGAACTGGCAAATCCCAGGGTGCTAGAGAAGGTAAGGCAAAGGAAGATTGTTGCCGACAGGCAAATTTTGGTTAGAAGATGACGCATGAAGAATGAAGCTTGTTGTGGAAGGGTGATTGTTTATACTTTAAGTAATATTAAGAAATAATGCCAGTGGTTAACATCGGTTTTTATTATGGTGTGAATTAGAAAAATGCTGGCTAATTTTGTATTCTTTGGCTATCATCTCTCAGCTATTTTCACGAATTCAGGCTTGAATATGGCGATCGCCAGAAATAATCCTTTCGGAAAAACAGGTATATCGTGTCTTCACTTCAGATAAACCAGCGTCACTCCTGCGCCGCCTTCTTTTTGGGATGCTAGCTCATATTTTTCTACCTGAGAATGACGCTTGAGGTATTCATGTACTCCCTGGCGTAAACGCCCCGTTCCCTTACCATGAATGATCCAGAGTACCCCCGACTCGATCGCCTGAGCGATCGCCTGGTCGATTTCTATTTCGGCATCGCCTACCCGTTGTCCACGAATGTCTAGAGTGTTGCGGGAGGTTCTGACTAGTACGGCTGTTTTTTTCTTTTGCTCTGGGTAGAAAGATTTTTTCTTAGTGGTTTTGGCTGTAGCTTTGGGTTTGGTATCGGCTTTTTGTCCACTGAGAGACTCTATTTCTGCCATGCCGACATTCATTTTCATGATGCCAAAGCGTACCGTTAGCTGTTCTGTCTCTTCATCGATGTCTAAGACTTCTGCCGTTTGGTTGAGGCGAAGGATTCTAATTTTTTCTCCTACCTGGGGTTTGTAGCTGGGTTTAGCTGCCTTGGGCTGGCGGGTTTTGGCTAATTCTTTGGTGGTGATCCGATCTAAAGCTGCGGTAGCTTCCTGAGTTTTCTGCATCGTTTGCTCACCCTTTTGGAGCCGTCGAATGACGCTCGCTACTTCTTTTTTTGCCTGAGCGATCGCATCCTGTACCGCCTGTTCCTGGTAGGCTTTGAGGGACTGTTCTCGTTCTTCTAGTAAGGAGGCTTTGGCAGATACTTCTGAGTAAAAACGTTCCGTTTGTTCTAGCAGTTTACTGGCTTCGCTAGCCTTAGTTTCTTGTTCCCGCCGCTGCGCTTCTAATGCGGCAATTACCTGGTTTACGTCTTCTGATGAACCAGTTCCTACTAGTGCCTGCGCGTCTTCTACAATCGCTGTATCCAAGCCCAGACGTTGAGCAATGGTTAGGGCGTTAGAACGACCAGGAATACCCCACAGCAGCCTATAAGTAGGTTGTAGGGTATGATCGTCGAATTCTACTGATGCATTCTCAAACCGAGAGTCCTGGTACTTGAGTGCCTTTAATTCTCCATAGTGGGTGGTAGCAATAGTTAACAAGCCGTTTGCTGCCAGATATTTTAAAAGAGCGATCGCCAAAGCACTTCCCTCGGCGGGATCTGTACCTGCACCAACTTCATCCAGCAGAATTAGAGAATTGCTAGTATTTTTTTGTAAAGACTCGATAATACGACTAATACGGCGTATATGCCCCGAAAAAGTCGATAGACTCTGCTGCAAAGACTGTTCGTCGCCAATATCAGCTAAAACAACATCAAACCATGGCAGTTCTACGGGTACTTGGGCAGGAACAAACATCCCCGCTTTTGCCATCAGTGCCGCTAAACCCATTGTTTTGAGGGTGACGGTTTTACCGCCCGTATTTGGTCCTGTGATTGCTACTACCTTGATTTCTGGCTTAACCGAAACATTGATTGGCACAACTTCTGCACCCTCTTCGTGCTGCTGTTGCCATACCAACAGTGGATGACGTAAACGACGTAGAGTAGTGGTTTCTGCTTGTTCTGGATCGATAAAGCGAGGCGGATTAGCTTCTAACCACAAGCCGTAACGCGCCCTAGCAGTAGCCAAATCCAAAATCGTCGCCGCAATTAAAACCCGTTCTAAATCTTCTTGTACTGCGGCAATCTGTTCTGATAATTTCTTGAGAATAATTTCTTCTTCTCGCTTCTCCTGCTTTTCCTTTTGTCGTAACTGATTACCCAGATGAATGATGACGTTTGGCTCTATGTAATAAGTTGAACCCGTACCCGATACATCGTGGACAATTCCTTTGATTGTCTCCTTGCTGGCAGGTTTAACAGGTAGCACAAAGCGATCGCCCCTTTGGGTAATTACTGCCTCCTGAATCGCCGTGGGGTTGCGCTGCATAATCCCTTGCAGCACTTTGTAGATGCGACTACGTAAATTTTTAACTTCGTTACGAATTCCCGCCAGCTTAGGATTAGCCCGATCAGTAATCTCGCCGCGATCATCGATACAGTGATGAATTTCTTGCTCTATTTCAGGATAGGTACGAACATCAACCACTAGCTGCGCTAGAGTCACCAATTCTTCGCTTTTTGCATCAATCAAACGCCGCAGATATCGCACCCCAGCTAAAGTAGTGGCAATATCTAACAATTCCTTCGCCGAGAGGATACCGCCAATTTGCGATCGCTCTAGGGAAGCACCAATGTCTTTGATCCCCTTAAACGTCCAGCCCGAATCTAATTCCTGTTCCAGATTGTAAATCTCTTTTGTTTGAGCTAATAGCTGTTCGCTTTCACCCTGAGTAGTGGGCAATCTTAACTGACGCGCCGCTACTACACCTAACTTAGTTGCTGCGAAGGTAGATAAATTCTGGCATACACGTTGCCATTCCAATAAGTCTAAAGTTTCGGTGGTAATCACAGGCGGTTTGATCTGCTGGCTATTCTCATTATTGTCAGATTAAAACAAAACATGACATGAAGTTACGCTATATTAAGAATACTTGACACAAGCAAACCCCGCAACCAGGAAATAACCGTAACTATGGAAAGTAAAGAGAGTAAATTTGGCTTCACTAACTATGCAGAAATTTGGAATGGTCGTTTAGCAATGATTGGCTTCATTACAGCAATTGTCGTGGAGATGAACACAGGACATGGAGTGCTGAAGCAGCTAGGTTTGCTGAAGTTATTGCATTAATTACGCCTGATGTAAATCTTCGTCCTAGTCTATTAGTTTTAAGCTATCAGCTATCAGCAAACCAGTTGACAAACGACAAAACCTTAACTTTCTAACGATGAGAATGGTAAATTGATCCCTGTTTTACAATAACTTTGAGAGCACAGTCTAATCTAGTTAGGAGAAACCAAACCGTTGAAACGTCGTAAGTTTTTATATGGCATTGCTAGCGGCTTCGGCTTGGCTTGGGGTAGCGGTCAACTATTGGCTGAGACAGTAATCTTAGAAAAGATAGCTACACCAACAGCTCAGTCTGCACCATTATTGCGCTTTGCTGCCTTGGGGGATGTGGGGACAGGAAATATTGGTCAAATGGCGATCGCCGAAGCGATGAATGGCTATTTTCAACAGCATCCCTTCGAGCTAGTGCTGATGGCAGGCGATAATATCTACGAGGGTGGCGATATTAGAAGGGTTGGGGCAACTTTCAGTCGACCCTATCACTACCTGAGAAAGCAGGGAGTCCCTTTTTACGCTGTGCTAGGGAATCATGATGTACTGTTCCACAATGGTGATGAACAGGTTAAGTTTTCGGGCTTTAATATGGGTGGTCGTTACTATACTCAGGCTCAAGGCGAAGTTGAATTTTTTGCTCTCGACAGCAACGATCCAGATTGGAAAGTCCAGTTTCCTTGGCTAGAGCAGAATTTAGCCCAATCAACCGCAACCTGGAAAATCGTCTTGGCACACCATCCCCTTTATTCTTCAGGACTTCACGGCAGTAGTGAGCAGTTGATCACCATGCTTGCCCCCTTGTTTAAACGCTATGGGGTTCAGCTTTACATCAATGGACATGATCATAACTACGAACGGACTGAATCAATTGACGGCACAACCTATCTAACCGTTGGTGCAGGAGCAAAAACCCGCCCTGTATTTAGTTCAGATTGGACAGCACGCTCTGCTGCTAGACTAAGCTTTGCGACGATCGCAGTTTATCCTCAACGGTTAACAATTCAGGGTATCGGCAAAAACGGTAAAGTATTTGATATGGGTGAAGTAGCAGTTAGTTGACAATCTTAGAGATCGGAAAAAGTCTTTGGAGGAGTAAATACTGAGGCTAGTTCTTTTATTCTATTCAGTCTTCAATCTCAGCTAAAAAACTTTTTTTTCAGGACTCTCGGATTACCTGTTAGAGCTTGAGCAACATATTTTGTCAAAATTCTAGCTGTTACCTTGGACAAATAAAAAAGCAAGGAACTATGTTCGCCCGACAGCTTCCCTGGCGATTCGCTCCTGCGCCTGCTTATCGCTTTATAAGCAAACTAAAACTAATCTTGTCGACCCGAACAGACGTTAACTAAATCAACTTCGTCTAAACTATCTATCATGCTAGTGTTTGATAATGATTATCATTACATTAAGCCAGAGACGATGGTATATGACTCTCAACTCATTCCCATTATTGAAATTTTAGAAGGGCTGGAATCCTTGATGGATCAAGTCCCTTCGAGCGATATCGAAGAAATTTTGCTGGCAGCTTGGCTCAAGGTCAGTAACACCTTACCAGAAGATTTTTTGGCAGCAACCCGTGAAGATGCCAGTGCGGCTGTACTACGCCGTTACCTTCGAGTAAAGGCATTTTTTGATGACCCAATTAAGCATCCAATTTCGCCCCAAGAATTGAACGATTACTACCAAAATCATTTGCCCATTGATGAGGAGCAAGCAGAATTTTTCTTTCTTGACCTAACTGACGATTAATACTGATACAATCCCATTGAATGCGATCGCTCTCTATAATTGAGTCATAGAAGGAGCAGCAGTAGCCCCTAGATGCTAAAGAGAACAGATTGAAACTCTGTAAGCTGTTTGAATGAATATTTAACTCAACCTTAGCCCATATCAGATAAGCAAATAGGCACGGGTAGACAACTTTGCTATATTTTGATTATATTGAAAATAATCATTCTTGTTTTTGATTGGTAACGTTATAAATTTGATAGATAGAAGTAATGAAAGTACTGAGTTCTTTGGGAAGTGCAAAATCCCGTCATCCAGATTGTCAGGTTGTTAGACGGAGAGGGCGTACTTATGTAATTTGTAAATCAAACCCTCGCTATAAAGCGGTACAGGGGAAGAAATTAAATAGGAAAAAGCGCTAATAGACCTGTTGGGAAATAGCAGAAAATATCTCTAGAATGCTTATGTGAATTGGGCTTTGGTAATTACCGTCACAAGATCCAAAGTCTATGTCCGAAAAAGCTTTCACGAACTTTTGGGCTTATTACCCAGCAACTCTATCAGTTTGTAGCCTTTGTCGATTTCCTGAGAATTAAAACAAAAAACGCAGACTCTCAGGAAGACAACACGTAACTCAAGAATTAGAACAATACGAATGGTGCGATCGCGCTACCATTAAACACATATTATGTATGGCAGCCTGTCGTCTTCACTGCGCGGTAATACTAGCTGCTGATAATTGGGTCGATATTTATCTTTGATTGACTTGCTCCTGTTGAGTCTGCACCCAAACTGTTAGAATTCATCGCACAATTAAGTTACTACATTCCAGGAAAAGTTTCTTAGGAAGAGCGTTCTCGAACTATTCAGCATGCTTCTGCTTTTATCTTACCCTCTCTAGCAAGTTCGTCATAAATGGGTGCTGCCATTTCGCCTCTAGACTGTTAAGGCAAATTGCTAGCGATGCGGTTTGATGATTTTAACTTAATGCGATTGCGAAGCTAGCCATAGGCATCGCATTTCCTATAATCTTTGCAAATACTATTTGATAAAATCAGTATAGCTATATATTTAAACGGCACCTCTATGAACTCAAGTCAAATTCGCAATGAGGCAAAAAATTACATAGATCAATTATCTCCAGACAAGTTAATTCTTGTAATAGATTTTCTCAAGGATTTACAAGAAGAGGATGATGTAGATGCAACAGAAGAATTATTAAATATTCCTGGTTTTGAATCTGCCTTTAAAAAAGCCAAGCAACAAGTAAAAAACGGAAAAACTAAAGATTGGCCAATGATTCGAGATGATGTATAGGGTCTTATTATCTCTGGAAGCTGAAGAGGTTTTTGCCAAAAGCGATCGCTCCTTAGCCAAAAAATTAGTAAGATGCTTTAAAAACCTAGAAAACAATCCTCGTTCTCATCCTAATATCAAGCCACTAAAAGGCTCTTATTCTGGATATTACCGCTACAGAGTTGGAGATTATCGAGTTGTTTATTCAATTGAAGATGATTTGGTCGTAGTTAATATAATTATTATTGCCCATCGTAGCAAGGTTTATGAGTAATTCTGTGAGTTATATCTTTTAAAAACCAATCTATTTTGAATGAGATCGCTATAAACTGAAATATCACCCAAACTTTCAAAAACTATTCTTCAAAGCGATCGTGCAACTCCTTGTTAGCAGTCTTTTGCCAGTTTACTGAAATAGCCACATACATATCTTTTATATACCCGTATTAGCTGCTCTCTAAATGCTTCTTCGTCTTTACCAAATGCTAGATTTAATGCCTCTTAAATTTCAGGGAGATGAGCAAAGCGTCCAGCTTCATTGGCACTCTTAATCGGTGATGTCAATTGCCAGCTTTCTAATTGTGTTGGATATTCGTCCCACATATCAGATAGCTCGCACAGTAACGCGATTGCCGAACCACTTTGAAGCAATAAAATATCTATGCCAAATGTGTAACCTTTAGATTCTAAGACTAGGGCATCAACAAAATCTAAGGGCGAAAACTTCCCTCGTTCAATGTTATGCCCAAAACCCTCATATGAATCAATCATATCTACATACATATATAGAATATCTCTAATTGCGTCATAAGCTTTTTGATAGTTATCTTCGGTGATATTCATTTAAGTTAGATTCTGATTTTAATTGCTATTTTTGCAAAACTAAAAAGAGCGATGTTAAGTGAATCCTATCCCACACCATTTTAATTAACTCTTATCAAACTACTTACACGATCGATTTACGCTATCATGAGAACGATTATCATTACAATAATTCATCAATGGTCAGTCAGCTAACTCAGTCTCCCTTAGAAATTACCAATCCAGCCAAACTAGAGCGTATTCGTCACACTTGCGCCCACGTTATGGCAATGGCAGTACAAATCTTATTTCCAGAGACAAAAGTTACTATTGGACCAACTACAGATACAGGTTTTTATTACGATTTTGATCGCCCGCAGCCTTTTACTCCTGAAGATTTGAAAAAAATCACCAAGCAAATGCGCTTCATTATTAAAGCTAATTTGCCAATTATTCGAGAAGAGGTAACTAGGGAAGAAATTAAAGCCGAAATCGAACAGCTAGATGAATCCTACAAGCTAGAAATCTTAGCTAGTATTCCTGAAGGAGAAACCATTACTCGTTACTATATTGGGAGTCCTGACGGCGGTAGATTGCCCGATGTTGGAGAAAAGCTGAAAGGTGCTTTACCACAACCTTCTTTGATTAAACCCGTCAAAATTCCTGCTACTACATTTTGGTGGGATTTGTGTGCGGGACCTCATATCAACTACACGGGAGAGATTAACCCCAAGGCTTTTGTCTTAGAAAGCGTAGCTGGAGCATACTGGCGGGGAGATGAAACCAAAGCTCAATTACAACGCATCTACGGTACTGCTTGGGAAACTCCCGAACAGTTAGAAGCTTATTTAAAACAACAAGAAGAAGCCAAGCGTAGAGATCATCGTAAACTAGGCAAAGATTTAAAACTGTTTAGTATTCAAGACGGTGCGGGTTGTGGTTTGGTATTCTGGCATCCTCGCGGTGCAACTATGCGCTACATCATTGAAGATTATTGGCGTAAGGCTCATTTAGATGCAGGTTACGACCTTCTCTATACACCCCACGTAGCCAACTTAGATTTATGGAAAACATCGGGGCATTTTGACTTCTATCGCGAAAATATGTTCGATTCGATGGATATCGAGGAACAGGCTTATCAAATCAAGCCTATGAACTGTCCCTTTCATGTTTTAACTTACAAAAATGATCTCCATTCCTATCGAGAATTGCCTTTGCGTTGGGCAGAATTAGGTACAGTTTATCGTTACGAACGTTCTGGTGTTCTACATGGCTTGATGCGGGTGCGGGGTTTTACTCAAGATGACGCTCATATTTTTTGTTTGCCTACCCAAATTGCAGGAGAGATTTTGGGCGTGCTGAATTTAACAGAAAAGATTCTTTCAGATTTCGGTTTTAAAGACTATGAGGTCAATCTTTCCACTCGCCCAGATAAGTCTGTCGGTACGGATGAAGGTTGGGAATTGGCGACTCAGGCTTTAGTAGAAGCTTTAAATACTAAAGGATGGGAATATATTGAAGATAAGGGGGGCGGTGCTTTCTATGGTCCTAAGATTGATATCAAAATTAAGGATGCCATCGGACGTACTTGGCAATGTTCCACGATCCAGGTAGATTTTAACTTACCAGAACGCTTTGATATGGAATATGTAGCAGCCGATAGTTCTCGTCAACGTCCGATCATGATCCATCGGGCAATTTTCGGATCTTTAGAGCGCTTTTATGGAATTTTAATCGAAAATTATGCAGGAGATTTTCCCTTATGGCTAGCACCCATTCAATTGCGTTTGCTACCAGTGAGTGAAGAGCAAAGAGAGTATGGGGAAACTATTGTTGCCATGCTCAAACAGGCTGGTTATCGGGTAGAAATAGACTGTTCGAGGGAACGTTTGGGCAAACAAATACGTAATGCCGAATTAGAAAAAATTCCTGTAGTGGCAGTAATTGGTAAACGAGAAGTCGAAACCCAGACTTTAAGTATTCGTACTCGCCAGCAAGGAGATATTGGAACAATGAATATAGCTGAGTTGCAAGCAAGTCTGGCAGACGTTTTAGCTAATAAGACAAAGATTTAGGGGTTGCCAACCCGCAATGTTTCACCA
>JBCCNG010000045.1:0-13681 GCA_039025955.1 Cyanobacteria bacterium P01_C01_bin.72
ATTCAGCCATAGCAACCAAATCTTTACTGACTATCACTGATGCAATTTGCCAGCCGACTACAATCCTTTTCTAGTAATGTTTTTGCTGATATGGATCGGGCAAAAATCCAGGCTCAAAGCTTGGGCAAAGAAATTATCGATCTGTCTTTGGGTTCGTCGGATTTACCTGTGGCGAGTGCCACTCTAGAAGTAATTGCCCAGGCGTTACAAGATCCTCAGACTCATGGCTATCTGCTACATGGAGGAACTAAGAATTTTCGGGTAGCGGTTGCTAACTGGTATCACCAGAAGTTTGGCATCTCTGTTGATCCAGAAACTGAAGTATTATCCTTAATTGGCTCACAGGAAGGCACCGCTCACTTACCGCTGGCTATTCTCAATCCAGGGGATGTTGCCTTGGTGCAAGATCCTGGCTATCCTTCCCACGCAGGGGGAGTCTATCTAGCAGGGGGTGAAATCTATCCCATGGCTTTAAAAGCGGAAAATGACTTCCTGCCCGTATTGGCAGATATTCCCCCAGAGATACTGGTCAAGTCAAAAATGATGGTGCTAAGTTATCCCCATAATCCCACAGCGGCGATCGCCCCTCTGGCTTTTTTTCAACAGGCGGTTGAATTTTGCCGTCGTCACAATTTAGTGCTGGTTCACGACTTTCCCTATGTCGATTTGGTATTTGGCGATCGCTCTCTTGCTCCTTCGATTTTCCAAGCCGATCCGCAAAAAGAATTGAGTATCGAATTTTTTACCCTCTCTAAGTCCTATAACATGGGGGGGTTTCGCATCGGTTATGGAATTGGCAATAGTCGCCTGATTGCTGCTTTGAAACAGATCAAAACTGTAGTTGATTTCAACCAATATCGCGGAATTTTAGATGGAGCGATCGCCGCTTTAAATAGTCCTTCCACCGCCGTAGCCCAGACGGTCAAGACTTTCCAGACACGCAGAGATATTTTTGTGCAAGCATTAACAGAAATTGGCTGGTCAGTTTCCCTACCCACAGCTACTATGTATGTCTGGGCAAAGCTCCCTGAACCCTGGCAGCATAACTCTGTTGACTTCTGTACTAAACTTGTGGCTCACACGGGTGTCGCAGCTTCTCCTGGAGCGGGATTTGGCAAGATGGGAGAGGGCTATGTACGGTTTGCTCTAGTTAGAGATCCTGATATCCTGCGAGATGCCGCTAGTAAGATTCAGCAATTCCTAAACCAGTAGATGTTATTAATCGAGAACTATAATTTGAGCCAATTTAAATAATCTTCAGGGATTCTTAGGCTTATTGAACTTAGATTCAGCAAGTTGAGAACTGTTTATATCAATCTACCTGTGGCAATATAAAATTGAACTTTTTTAATTCAACCATAAGATTATGACTCAGCCTTTTTATTTCCCCGATGGTCGAGTAGCTAATGATGCGAAAGACTTGCTAGAGCTATGCGAACAGTATCCTGATGATGCAACAGGCTTTTTAATCAGACAAGATCTGGAAAAGTGGCTGGCATATATTGGTAGCCATGATGCTGCGGAATGTGCGGCTAATGCTCGTCAAATTGATACAGACGATCGTCAGAAGCTAGAAGACTTTCTCAACAGATGTCACTCTCTAACGGCTGCTAAACCTGTTCCTGAAGCTGTAACGACAACGGAGACAGAAGACAATCTAGCCACATCAGAAGCGGCTGAACCCATCTCCGAAGCTTCCCCGGCAATTGTTACAGAAACTCCCTCACAAGAAGTTGCCATTGAGCCAGAAACAACAAAATCAGAAGCTACTAAAACAACAGAGAAGATCGCTACTCCACCCATAAAACCTGCTACACCAGAAGCAACCAAACCGTCCGCGCAGCCAGCCCCTAAAGCAGAAATTTCTAGTGCCGATGCTCCAGCAGAAAAACCGAGTTTCTTTCAGGTAGTTGCCAGATTTTTTGTCAAGATTTTTTATCGAGACAAAGCTTAATTAAAGCTCAATTAGAGTTTAATGAGGGGGGAGAATTTTTATTTTGTCCTCCCCCCCAATTAGCGATCGCCCTTATAAGTCGTTATGCCTAGTCAAACCATCACCAATGAATTTGGCTCAAGATGTAGCGCAGCCGATCATAATCATCCTTGAGCAAAGTACTTAAAGTACGACCCACATTAACCAGCCAGTCTCGATTTGCCTGACGCTGATGGTAAACTTCCCTAACCGCTGCCGCAACTAAAGATTCGACAGGAATATCTTTCGCTGCTAACAAAGTCCTGAGAAAGTCCAGCTTTTCCGTAAAGTGAACTATTTCTTCTGTATCGCAATGGTATACCGACTGATGGATTTGCGGTGGACGAGGCGGTAAATACTGATACACCTGACCAAAACTATTACCATTCAAATTACTAGGGGTTTCAAAGCCGACTATTGCCGCTTTAAATTCGGTTTTGAGCATGGCAAAAATCTGTGGCTGCTGTTCCCTCAATTCTTCTAAAGACAAGCCCAATGCCCGCGCACGATGGACAGAATCAATGGGGCTAGTAGTGACGTAGGTAACCACAGCATAAATTTTGTTGCCCGATTCTTCATCAAAAGACTTGAGCCAACTGCCAAAAGGCGGCATTACAGGAAACTTCAGATCTTCGGGATCGAGACATTGAGCCAAGTATTGAGTTGTCGCAGTTTCGATTACCTCGCCAATATGCTGGGGATTACGACCATCGACTGTATATTGAGGCAGGGGAAGACGCATTATTGCAGGATGAAGATAACAGAAAAAGGATAGAGGATATAGCTCTTTTGGGTTCTACATCCTTATTTTGCGTATATTAACGTTATTTTTTCTTTTTAGTTAGGTCTACAGCCTCAAGTTCAGATAAATTGAAAGTGACTAGCTTGTCCCAATTACCACCTTCAAACAGCACCGCTACTCTTCCATCATCGATACGCTGAACTAATCCTTGATACTTGAAGTAGATATCATCGGCATTAGTTACTTTGACCGTTGCGCCAGGTAAAATCATCATCTTTTAAATCTTTTTAAAGGCGATCGCCATCCTCAAAATATTTACCCTATCTAGCTTACCAAGTAAACTCAAGCAGAGCGCCAAGATTCAGTCTTTAATCGCATCAAGTATCTCGTCCGTCGTTGGCTTATAGTTTGGTTCAGCTAGTTCAATATTCTCTTTCCAGATGTAATAGACCTGCTCGATTGTCCCCTCATGATGACTCCAAGACCCTGTATAGTCGATGAAATTTAGTCTTACCAACAGCCATTCTTGAGCGGTTGAATCTAATGGTTTAGTCGCAAAAATAAACCCCGCTTCGTTATCTTGATATTCATATAATTCGAGAGAATATAGAGAACCTTGCCAACCATATTCTCCAGAAATAGTTGCCTCAATTGCAGCTCTTTCTGTATTGTTTTGCGGCGTAAATATAAACGCTTCTTTTGGTTTTTCAGTATAAATCATCGGCGACCAGCTAAACCTAGTGAGCATAAATTTAGATAGCTGCTGTAATGCTTGTTTATCCTTAGTCATCAGCCATATATCTGACTGCTGACGATTACTAATTGTCCAACTAATTTGATTCTTAAATTTGTATGCTACGGCAGCAAAAGCATTATCATAAACCAACTTGTGATCTATGCCAGCGTAGCCTTCGTCCAGCAGCTCATCAATAGTTTTAGAAGAAGGAAAAGGCTTTTTATAGGAAAAGTCATAGTGTACTGGTCTTGCCTGTAAACTACACTTTAGGCTAGCATTATTGCGCCTTGGCTTATTTACCTTCTTCTGTTTCATGATAAATATTTCCTATAGAAACCTATATCTATTGTTCCCCAAATAAATATTAAAGATATAGTCAGATAATTTACTGACAGTTATCAATTACGTCTGATATAAATTACTTTTATTCAAAAGCTTTTAGCCGTTAGCAGGTAGTTTTGAGCTTTAGTTTGACTGCTAAAATCGTTACTGGGTATAAGACTCAGACCTATTAGGTCGTCTTCAATTAGGTGTAGTTTAAAACTCTATTTGATTGAGCTAATGGCTACTAGCTAATAGCCAATGGCTGGGCTAAGCCCTTTATTCAAGTTTACTAGTTTTTAGCTCTTAGCTTTTAAGAAATTTAAACTAGCTTTTTTCTTTGTAGCGTTCATGATTAAACCATGCATTTCCGACCCAAATTTACGTCAGAGCAAATTGCCGCTTTACGGCTAGCTTACGAACAGGCAGTTTATGAAGTTTATCGCTCTGGACAAACCATTAAATTATCTATCGGTGAAGATTCTCCTCAGTTAAACGACTTAATGAGAGCGTATCAAGTTGCTTCCTGGGCGATAATAACCGCCTCTAATCCCTATTCTCAATGTCTGACTGAATCAGAAAATCGGCAGCTTGGTCAGCAACTGCAAGAGTATCTACAAAAGCTAAATTTCTCTGTACTTCAGGCGGCGGGAAAAGATCGCCGTGGCGAGTGGACTCCAGAACAAAGTTTTCTCATCTTGGGTATTGAGGCAGATCAAGCGATCGCCATCGGGCAAAAATTTGCACAGAATGCGATCGTTTATGGGAAATTAAATCAGCCTGCAAAATTAATCTGGGTTCAGAATTAATTAGGGTGCAAAACGAGCGCTAAACCAGAACAGGCAACTTAAAAGTCTATTTTTCCGTCATAGTAGATATTACAAATTGCTACATCAGAACTATGTTTCAGGGATTGTCCAACTTTTGCCGTCGTCAATACCGTCGTCTATGCTATGGCTGCGTCACCTTTTTGGTGATTGTCAGCATTAACCTCTGCAATATACAGCCTGGTCATGCTCTATCTTGGATTGAGCTGATGATTCGGGGAATTCAAATCGTACAGATCTCCAATATTTCTAATACTCAAGAAGTAGAGTTAGGCAGGTCAATTAACCAGGAATTAATCAAGTCTGGTCAGGCAAAGATATATCGTAATCAGTCGATTAATAGCTATATTAACCAAATTGGTCAGCGCCTTGCCAGAACTAGCCAACGCCCCGATATTCCCTACACCTTTCAGGTAGTAGATGACAACAGTATCAATGCTTTTGCCACCATGGGGGGCTATGTCTATATCAACAAAGGTCTAATTGCAGCGGCAGACAACGAGGCAGAATTAGCCAGCGTCATTGGACATGAAATTGGGCATATTGCTGGTCGTCACGGAATCGAACAAATGCGAGATCGCGCCATAGCCCAGGGGCTACTTTCTGCCGCAGGTTTAGATCAAAGTACTGCCGTCCAAATTGGCGTAGAATTGGCGGTTAGTCGTCCCAATGGACGCGCTGATGAGCTAGAAGCAGATCGCTTGGGCTTAGATAATATAACCAAAGCCAACTATGCACCCGCAGGTATTTTAGGATTCATGCAAAAACTATTGCAGCGAGGCGGCTCGACTCCTAGTTTCTTGAGTACTCATCCTGCTACCTCAGAGAGAATTGTCACCCTCAAACGGCAAATCAACCCTCAAACTCTCAATCGAGGCAATGGTTTGGATAATCGTGCTTATCGTCGTCGAATTAGCTCTCTGTGAAAAGTCAGGAGTAAAGAGTCAGGAGTAAGAAGAAGTTATCGTTTTTTATAATTCAGCTATTGGCAGCAAAGCTTAAAAAAGATAGAGATAGTTTAAGTGCTTGGCAATTGAAGTTGGAGATCGATTTATCATGAGAGTTTAATCTTTATCGCCACTAAAGAAATTAATCTGCATGGTCGCTAGTCAAGAAACTGCTGAAATTCGGTTAATAAAACCCTGGCTTAAGCTTTTACAACAACATAAGGCGATCGCCGTAATTCGCTGTCCTGATTTTCATCTGGCTTATAAAATGGCTCAGTCAGCGGCAGCGGGGGGTATAAACTTAATTGAGATTACCTGGAATAGCGATCGCCCTGGTGAACTAATTCGTCAGTTGCGGCAGGAATTACCCCATTGCACCATTGGTACAGGTACTATTTTGACTTTAGAGCAGTTGCATTCTGCCGCCACAGCAGGAGCGCAGTTTGCTTTTTCTCCTTGTTTTGACCAGCAATTACTAACAATTGCTCACTCTCGTTACAATCTTCCCTTTATTCCTGGGGTATTCACCCCAACTGAAGCTGTCGCTGCTTGGCAACGGGGGGCAAGAGTAGTAAAAGTTTTCCCAATTAAGTCTTTGGGGGGTGCAGACTACATTAGATGTTTACAAGGTCCTTTAAGTCATATTCCCCTGATTCCCACTGGTGGAGTCACAGTAGAGAATGCTCCCCAGATGATTCGGGCAGGAGCGATCGCCGTGGGTATTTCTAGCAACTTATTTCCCCCCAGAGCGATCGCTAATCAACAATGGTCGCTGATTACTAATCGAACCAAAAATATGCTCCAACAGCTACAAAATACTAATTCAGAAACTAACTACTGAGGTACGGGAACTCCTTCATTTTCGGCGGGAGATTCTTCTGGAGTAGACTGCTCAAAATTGGAAACAACTTCTTGGATTTCTGGATTACGCATAAACTCCTTGGTGTCGCCGATTAGCTGTTCTCCCCAGAGATTCTCGATCAAAAACTGAATTTCAGCATAACGACTATCGAGTTCTAATGCCGCTTTGCCCAACTCGATTGCTTTAGCGACTTCTTCTTCTTTAAATAGAGCAACTGCCAATGCCAACTGAGGTTCTGCCTGTTTTGAATCTACTTCAATTACTGATTCCCACTGAGAAATTGCCCCACGGCGATCGCCCTGCTCATACTGTACCAGCCCCACGTTATTTAATGCAGGCCAAAACGTCTCTTCGAGCGCCACCGCTTCTTCGTAAGCGTCAATGGCATCATCATACTCTGCCAGCTTGAGATAAGTATTGCCCAAACTAAATAGCGCGTCGGGAGATTCTTCATTTATCTCTAATCCCGCCTCTAGCTTTTCTTTAGCTGTTTGGTAATCACCCTGCTGAAAATAAGCCTCTCCTAATCTAAACAAAACTCCTTCTTCTTCAGGCGCTATGCTTTCAGCTTTTTCTAAAACTTTAATCCCTTTTTCCACCTCTTCTTGCTGTAGGTAGAGATTGCCGAGAATTAACCAGACATCATAGGTATCTGGAGCGAGCTGCGTGGCTAATTCTGCTCTTGGTAATGCTAACTCATACTGTTGGAAACGAATCAACTGCACCGCATCCTGAAGTAACTGTAACCCCTGTAATTCCATTTTTTCTGAATCGAGTTGAGGCACATAAGGCAGTACTGCTTGTCCCCTAGCGGGTAAGGAGAGACTAGAAAGACTAGCACAAGCGATTAGAGAAATTAACCAGTTTTTAGACACAACACCGTCTCTATTTTGAACAATTAATACTCACAAGTTACTGCATTGTCTTGGTTAACGGCAAATTTTATTCTAATTTGCCCCCAGCTACTTAACATTTCCATCAGCATTATACTTACCTGAACCTAAAACTCTATCTATAAAGCCAGGTTTTACTGCTACTTGACTAGTATAAACTTTCCTTACTCCTTCCACTTCCTTAGCAATATTTTCCATCCGCCTGAGTAGTTCAGCATCGGGAATTGTGCCAAAGAGAACGATTGCATCATCCTCTTGAGCAACATAGACAGTGGAAATTTTACCCAGTTGTGAATCTTGTTCGTAGGCTCTTTCCACTCTTTGAGCGATACCGTGGAGGCTAAATTCGCCATATAAACCGACTCTCTCTTTGGGAATTACGCTCGCCTGTATGTTTTGTTTGAGATTAGCTGTCTCTAGCTGAATGTCATTAGTTTTGTTGTACAGCTTGGAGATAAACATTCCCAGCAGAGGCAAGGAGCATAACCACAGTAAAGACAGCAGCAACAAGATATTTTTGTAGCGAGAAATATTTTTCTTAATCTGAGGTAGTTCTTCTTGATTCTGCTCAATGCTCTGACGTAGCTTATTTAACTCCTCCTGCTGCTGGCGGGAGGCAAGCTTGAGGTTAGAAATTACTTTTTGCTGCTGCGGTTTGATCCCACTAGCTAGAGTCGCCGTGCTAACGCTCGCTTGGGAGACAGATGCTAAACCCTCTAGTTTACTAATTACTACTCCTGAATCAGTACTAATCAATAGTTTTTCCAGCAAACCAGGAGCAATTTGCGTATAGCCTTTGTTAATATTGCGAATTGCCCCCGCGAGGTCGTCCGTTTCGCCATTTTTTAATAAATAACCTTTTGCCCCCATCGCTAATGATTTTGTAATGTACTCATCATTATCATAGGAAGTGTGGATCAAAACTTTAGTTTGAACATAACGACTGGTAATTTGTTTGGTCGCACTTGCCCCATCCAAACCAGGCATTTCCATATTCATGATGACAATATCTGGATGGAGGGTTGCCACCTGCTCGACCGCAGCAATACCATTGCTAGCCATGCCAACAATTTCAATATCCTTTTCCATTGCCAGAGAAAGTTTTAAAGTTTCCCTAACCATTTTTTGATCGTCAACTAATAAGACGCGAATCATATTATAAAAATTTTAAAAAAAGCTAAAAGATAAAATTACTAGCTGAAAATAACTTTCTCGGTATTTTCTGCTACGAGTAATTACATTTATATGATTACCTATGATTCTTTTCTCTGTAAATTCCTTTACTCAATCTTTATTGTTTTATCAAGCTGAGATTACTAGACGATGGTTTAATTCGACTGTTGTTAATCCAAATAACTGAGCAGAATTTAGTTAATTCAATTTTTTTGTAAACACATGTCGCCGATTTATTGGACTCCCCTCCATACTAAATTACATAAAGTTTTACTACAGCGATCGCTTTTACCGTCCCAAGCCAGAATTTTAATTGCCCTGTCTGGAGGACAAGATTCTTTGTGTCTGAGCAAGCTCCTGCTGGACTTACGCTCCAAATGGCACTGGCAATTGGCGATCGCTCACTGCGATCATCAATGGTCAACGGATGCTGGCATAGCCGCAAGAGTCAGTCAGATCGCTACAGATTGGAAATTACCTTTCTATTTGAAGATAGCAGATTGTTTAAAGGAGACGGAAGCAGCAGCTCGAATTTGGCGCTATCAGGCTTTAAGTGAAATTGCTCAGGAGCATCATTTTGACTATATTGTTACGGGACATACAAAAAGCGATCGCGCGGAAACCCTAATTTATAATCTGATTCGCGGTGCGGGAACTGATGGACTGGCAGCTCTAACCTGGCAACGTCCCTTAACTCCTAAAATCACTTTGGTACGACCGATTTTAGAAGTGTATCGTCGAGAAACTCTAGAATTTTGCCAGCAGTTTGACTTACCAGTCTGGTTTGATCAGGTTAATGAAAGCGATCGCTATGCTCGTAATCGTATCCGTGGAGAATTGATTCCCTATCTCCAGACTCGTTTTAACCCCCAGGTGGAAAACTCCCTGGCTCAAACCGCCGAAATACTGCGAGCCGATCTAGATTATCTCGAAACTACCGCCCAAAACCTGCTCCAGTCAGCTGAATCAGCAAATCGTCTCCATCGTCCATCTTTACAAGCTGCACCTTTAGCCATACAAAGACGAGCCATCCGTCAATTCTTGCCGACTGTTATGTCTCGCCAGCCCAATTTTGAACAGATCGAAGCCGTGGTTAATTTGATTACCGCACCGAATAAAAGTCGTACCTCAACTCTACCAGGAGGAGCGATCGCTGAAGTTGCAAGAGAATGGATTATTTTCCTGAATAATAAATAATAGTGCTGGGTTAATTTATTCTTGGAAGAATTTTTATCTTGCTATAATTCTTAATCGCCCAATGCTATTTTGATTAGAGCTTTACAGGATTCTTAGCTAGCTATAATTTTAGCTGTTTCGGCAATGAGTTTATTAATTTTGGCTTCATTATATACATCTGGATGTGCTTTGGAAAAAGTTCCGTGATCGTTATCAAAATATTTGCCACTAGCACCTTGATAATATTTGAAAACTGCCAATTTGTATAAAATAGCCGCTCCCTTATCGGCTGATGACCAAGATTGTCCAAAAGCTTCATTAGCCATTTTTGTATTCAGTAATGAACCTGGGTTTACAGCAATTACATTCATATCTGGTTCTATTTCAGCTAAATAGAAACTCCACTCTATCAGTACTTACAGTAATTAAGATGGTCTTCATAATACTTTTTGCTTTATTGGGTTTTTATAGAAACAAGGTAATACTTTTTCAGCAAGATGCTGTAATGTACGATCCATATCCATAGAATTGAATCGAAGATTTAGTGCGACATGATTTACTCCAATGCTTTCGAGATGATGTAAATAATCAATTAAATAATTTACTCCAACCCTTAAACCTAAGTGGATAGGTTGAGGTTTAAAATCATCATCGTTTTGTAGGGCTAAGTACAAAGGTTGCATAAATGGCTTGTTATGGCTTTGCATTTGGACAATCAAATCGCGCCACTGTGCTATTACTTTTTGCTGTTGAGATATATCTCTGGGATAAGACATCCAGCCATCTGCATTTTCTGTATTCCATTCCAATGTTTGCCGACTACTTCCAGTTATTAATAAAGGAATTTTGTGAGCAGTTGGCTTGGGTAGCACATCAATCTGTCCTTTCAGATTTCCATAGTGGTTCGATTCTGCAATTGGGAAATTTTTTTGGGCTTTCCGAATATAAGCAAAAGCTTCGCGAAATAATTCTCCTCGATTTTCATAATCTATTCCCATTGCAGGATACTCTTCATATCTGTCGCCCGATGCCACACCTAAAATCAATCTACCCCCAGACAATCGATCTACTGTAGCAGCCGATTTTGCCACGTGAACGGGATGACGTAGGGGTAAAGCAATACTTGAAACTCCCAGGGCAATATCCTTTGTTTGACCAGCTAAATAGCCCAGATAAGTAAAAGGATCGAAGGTTTGTCCTGCGTCTCCAAAAGTCGGTACGTTAAAGGGAACATCCCTTAGCCACAATGCTTTGAACCCCAGTTGTTCGATTAGCTGTACCCTTGCTAAATGATGCTTCATTGTTGGTACAGGATTTGAAGAGTAGTTTTCGATTGGAACTACGATTCCCACGCTTAACTGGTTAGGTTTAAAAACGCTGTTATACCCTTTGTTTATCAGTTCAAAATTTTCCATTTGGGTATTTAACGATGTGTTTGTTTGGTTTGATGTTGATTATTCTATTTCTTGAACATTAATCACCAATTGTTCCCAGTTACGCTGGTTTTCCAGATCGTTTTGCATACCTTTGTCGTCGGCAATTTGGAAACGCTTAACCGCTGGTGTTTTACTGGTTGCTTGATAAAGCCAGTAAGCTTCTTCTTTGAGAGCTTCGGCAATTGGTTTGTCGATTGACCCATAGACAGATTGTTTACAGGCATTAATAGAATCAGCAGGAAAAAGGGCAATCCTAGCTGCTAGTCCCTCAACATAAGTCCCAATTTTGTCGGCATCTAAAGCTTTATTGATCGTTCCATAGGCTTCTGCTTCGTCTGCGCCAAAATCCCGCGCACCCAAAATAATTTCTAATGCCCGACCTAAACCAACTTGACGAGCCATACGAGATGCGCCACCTCCACAGGGTAGGATACCCATGCCAACTTCCATCTGCATAAATTTGGCTTTCCCACGAGCAGCAAAACGCATATCGCAAGCTAGAGCAAATTCATGACCCCCACCCCTAGCAAAGCCTTCGATTTTGGCGATTGTAGCCTGTGGTAATCTGCTGATTCTCTCTAATACATCCTGTAGGTATGATGTTTTGACTTCATCTCTAGAAACGGCAACTATTGACATGTCTTTTAAAAGACTAGTGTCGTAGTGGGCTACAAAGATCTCTGGATGTGCCGATTGAAATACTACAACTTTAATTGAGCGATCTCGTTCTAATTGTTCGGCTAAATTATTTAGGTCATCAAGCATTGCCTGACCTTGAATGTTCATGGGCGGAGAATCGAAAGTTACCCAAGCTTGTGCATCTTTGATTTCTACTGTAAAAGTTTTAAATTCTGTTGTTTTCATTTTTCTGTGTCTTGATTATTGTGTTTGATAATCGTTGAAGCTTTCCAAGAAAAAATTAATTCCAGTCGGCTAGAGCAATTTTGCCAATAGTTCTGCGTTTTTCTAGACGCTGATGAATATCTCGTAAATTTTGAGCATTAATAGGCTGGATTACATCATTCGAGCTAAATGTGATAATTGTTTTAATTTGCTTAGCAATCGTTATTGGACTGTTAATAAAGAGCATAAACTGTATATTAAGAGCGAACAAGTACGTACATTTTTGATACGTAGTACCTTTTTGTATACCTATAGAATTTGTCGATGGCTCACACTAAATACGATTGCAACCTTGGTTGTCCTGTCGAAGCTACTTTGCAAGTCATTGGAGGAAAGTGGAAAGGTGTTATTCTTTACCACTTAATATCAGAAACTATGCGCTTTAATGAACTACGCTGTTTAATGCCAGAAATAAGCCAAAGAATGCTTACAAGACAGCTTCGTGAACTAGAAGCCGACAACTTGATTTCCAGAAAAGTTTATGCTGAAGTTCCGCCTAAAGTAGAATATTCGATTACAGAGTACGGCAAGACTTTAGCGCCTATTATTCATGCTCTTCAAGCATGGGGTTTACAACATTTAGAACAAATGTAAAAAAAAGTCTAACTACAAGCTTCGATTTTGCAAGATATCTAAAAAAAGCGATTGCAGGTAATTCCGATTCAACATCGTTGCTTTTTATTGCGTGAGCGGTTTGTCTTAAAGAGTAATCATCTTCTTTGTTCTCGCAATAGTGCGCTCTCCTTCTATTATTAATTAGCTCAGATATGGAGATCGCTACTAGAGACTCAATGACGTTGCCAATAAGATCGCAAGAAACGGGTGGTTTTTACGTATTACTATTGATAAATTAGCTAACAAGCCATTTGACCCGAATAACGCATTATAGAGTATAAATGTCTACGGAAAGCGAAGATTATAAGCGAATCGCAGCAGCGATCTCATTTATTCGTCAGCACCACTTAGAGCAACCTAATCTGGCAGTTGTCGCCCAGCACATTGGATTAAGTGAATCTCACTTTCAAAGGCTATTTACTCGCTGGGCTGGTATTAGCCCCAAGAGATTTTTGCAATATCTAACTCTCGAATCTGCCAAATCGAGGATCAACCAAACTAAAAGCTTGCTGGATTTGACGTTTGATGTGGGTTTGTCTAGCCTAGGACGACTGCACGACCTGTTTGTTAATTTAGAAGCCATGTCTCCTGGAGAATATAAAAAAGGCGGAACGGGTTTAGCTATCTCTTATGGCATTCACGATACAAGATTTGGTCAAGCTTTGATTGCAACAACTGCCCGTGGTATTTGCAATCTTCATTTTATAGACACCGTAAATCGACAAACTGCTGAACAAGCTTTGAAAGATTTATGGTTCAATGCCAAAGTCGCTCGTGATCAAAAAGCTACTCAAAAACTGTTTAGCATGATTTTCGACCCAACCAGCCTTGAGCAACAGAAATCATTAACGCTATTAGTAAAAGGAACTAATTTTCAAATTCAGGTGTGGCGTGCGCTTTTAAGAATACCAAGTGGCGGAATTACAACTTACCAAACTATAGCCGAAATGGTTGGTCGTCCCACTGCTTCTCGGGCAGTGGGAAATGCTGTGGGTAAAAATCCTGTTGGCTATCTAATACCTTGTCATCGAGTCATTCGAGGTTCGGGAGAAATTGGTAATTATCGTTGGGGTACAGA
>JBCCNG010000046.1:0-13612 GCA_039025955.1 Cyanobacteria bacterium P01_C01_bin.72
CATCTACGATGCCCGCAATCACCCCTAGGTGGTCGATATCTTGAACATCAATTTCAATCGGTTGCTTCTGGTTCAATGGCTCAAATTGAAATACTTACTATAAATATCTCATCTTTCAGCCAACCTGCTGAATGTAGGCTTGAACAAAACACGATTTTAAATTTCTAGTCACGTCCGTATTTCTTATTAAATAATCGCAAAATAAACTTCCGCGATAACACCTAATGATTCCCCAAAATATCATTGGCTATTTTGATTAATAAATGATAGAAAAATGAATATGATTATATAACTGCTTGCCTCAGAGAAAAAAACAATCATCTTTTTGGCTAGCAAATTAAGTTATGGGTTTGCTGGCAATTACTGGCTTTTATGCCTGGTATATATACCAGGGGACAAACATAAAAATCTTGACTAATTTTTTATAGCACTTGTCGCAATTAAGAATTAAACTTTAGTATATAGAATACAAGCTCTCTCTCTAACTTTAAAGCCATATTGATACTTAACTTTCTTTTTCATTTTCCTTATCTAAGCTTTAGTGCAGTAATGTATTGTGGTCAGAAATAATCGCCAGCAAAATTTAGGTTCAACCAAGAGAGAACAAGAGCAAATTTATAGTCATTTGCTATATTGTGTCAAATCCGAGCCTCCTGAAAAAATTTTAGATAGATTTAAAAACTTGTTTATTCGTGGTACTGGCTATCAGGATAATCGTGTTTATATGGCATTAGCAAAGATTGTTGATTCGGGTGATGCAGACTGGGAATTTGCGCCATTTTTTAATCGCTGCTGTCATATTATTGTTAACCGCTGGCAAATGCAGCCCTATTCGAGATATGAAATTATTGAACTAGTCTTTTTGATTGAGCAAGCTTTTCCCCCAGGAGGTGCATGTTCAAGAACTTCTCGCAAGTTGAGAAAGTTGGTTAAAGATTTTCAGCAGAGTGAGTTTTTTCTGCGAATCCAGCGTTTGGCAAGATTAATCGATGGCAGTTTAGAACCTGAAATGCGAAGAAGCAAAAAAATTGAGGTTGTTTCTAACTCAGTTGGCGATTTAATTCAGCGTTACCCTTACCTCCATCAACATTGTCTGGTAACAGAAGGTAGCACCGACGAATTTCAGCAAACGGTACAGTCTATTCAGGAGGGAATTCAGTCAGGCTATGAACTAAACCTGTCGCAATATATTACCCATCGGGTGCGGGTGGCTAAGTTGATTAAGCAGTATAAAGCGGCAAATAAAACTAAAATTCCTAAAAAGTTAATCAACAAAGTAAAAAATCCTACTTTACTGAGCGATCGCGAATTAGAGCGAGCTTTACACCACTATATAGGCAAGGTAGAGCAAAATTATACTTATCACGATCTTTCGCAGAATTTTCTTAACTATACGAGTCAAGTCAAAACTTACAAAGATTTCAAAGCTGATTTGTATCAATATATAACTTCGGGGTTAGATGGTAGCTATAGCAAAAAACACCTTAACCACAAGCTTTGTAGCTACCTTCAGGGAACTTTAGTTGATTTTGATCATCGAGAACTAGATGAATTTTTAATTATCCGTACCTACTGTCAAATATTTAAGTTTTTGGTCGTGGATACAAAGGGGAGCGGTAATCATGAGCAGTATCTGAACCTGGTCAATCATTTAGGAGCAGTCAAAACGATCGGTTTGTTGCTCAAGCTGGTTTTGGTGTGTGGCAAGGTAAAACCATACCTAGAAAAACGATTTTCTATTTTGTTTGCTCACTACGAAACTATCGCCGAAGATCAGGCTACCTGGTTAGTCAAATCTCTTGAAAATCTACAGGTGGCTTTTAGCATTCATTTTGGAGCAGCGGATTTTTCTCTAATTCAGATTATCTGAGGTTAAGATATGACGAAAGTTGTTCATAATTGATTTCTCATAGTGATTAGAGATATAGATGGTTCGCCAAAACACCCAATCAGGCAAAAGTGTAACATCGTCTATGAGTATCTGCGTCAATATGCAGCTATTCACTCGCCTTCAAAATTGATTCAAAAGTTTCAGAATCTCTTACAGCAGGGTAGAAATGAAGATAGTCGAGTATCTCAAGCGCTAGAGAAAATAATCACAACAGAACAAGAACAATTTAATCTATTTCTGAGTCAGTGTTTTTATCTGATTTTGGATGTTTTGGTGATTCAGCCAGAATCTCAGCTATATTTCTGTCAACTGTTAAATACTTTAGAGATAACTGGTAAATCTAGATCCTATGATCGTCGTCGCAAGCAGTTGATTCAGCTAATTCAAAACTATCAACGATCTGAATCTTTTCAGCAGCTAGAGCTTATTATCGCTATTCTCAATCCTTATCAGACCATCGCCAGCAACTTTGATAATGCTCCGATCACCAATCAGTCAACAGGTAGCATTAGTGAACAAAAGACTCCTTTGATCAATGACTATCTAATCCGCTACACCTTTTTATATCAATATTTTATCCCTCCAGATTTAGATCTAGCCAATCTGATTAACCAGATTAAACAGTTACAGGGTGATCGCCAGCAAGGTTTTGAAATTAACCTTTCCAAACATATTATTTATCGTTTTCGGCTGAAGCAACTCGCCAAAATGAAAATGATGGCAAAGGGAGCAGGAAAAATGATCACCAAGGCAGATAATCCGAGTCTCCTGTCAGAGAGAGCTTTTCGAGTTGCACTACAGCAGTATGTAGGCAAGCTTGATAGTGGAAAGACTTTACTAGAGCGATCGCAGCATTTTGTTGCCCAAAATGAATACCGCCAAACCTACAAAGCATTCAAACAAGATTTATACAGTTTTTTAACTAGCAATATCAAACCGAGGAATAATACCTACCAGTTCGCCAGCCGACTGCAACAAAAGCTGCTTGATATATTTCCCCAAGCTAATGAAAAACCCTTGAATCGAACTCAAATACTGCAAACTTGTCGGCAACTATATAGCTTCTTAATTATCGATTCTACATCGGGTAATAATCCTGAACAGTTTGCCGAATTAATTGCTAACTTAGGCACAGCACAGGTAATGCTGATTTTGACCAAGATTGCTCTAATTTGTCCTGAATCAAAAGCAGATTTAGAAAAGAAAATCTATTTGATTGTCATACATTACCGATATCAAACGGTGCAACAGGTAGCTTGGTTGCTTAAAACCCTAGAACATTTATTGATGGCTTTTAGTATTTACTTTGGCAAGATAGATGTCTCCCTCGCTAAATCAGCCTTAAACAAATCCTCCTCTTCTGGCTGACAAAAACATCTGACTAAATTACTTCTACAGAGCGTAAATCAATCAAATCCAACTGCACTAATTTCTCATAGCCTTGTTCTAGATAACCCCTACCCCTTAAATAACCAGTGTTTGCTCCAGGCATAATATAGCTTAAATTATTTGAATTAAAGCGATCGCTTAACTTAGCAATACTGTCTAATTGACGACCCCAATGAAAAGTCTTGGCAGTTCGCAAAGGAGCAATTGACTCTGGTGACTTGGGTAATAAATGTCTACCCGTAAAGAGTATACCCTCCTGCTGTTGAACATAGAGACAGCTAGAGCCAGGAGAATGCCCAGGAGTCCAAATTACTTCTATGTCGGGGCTGACATACAAACTAGCGACAAAAGATGTGATCTCGATCTCTGGCAAGAGATAGGCTTCTTGTTCTTGAATAATTACCTGACAGTTAAAAGTTTGCTGCATCTGTCGGACATTTTTGCCGATAGCGCCTCTGTGAGTCAGAATTAAAGCCCGAATCCCTCCCTGAGACTGAATAAACTGTTGATTGGCTGCATTATCAGCAGGACAATCGAGGAGAATATTACCGCTTTTATCTACAATTAAATAAGCTGTCCCACCAAGGGTAGCTCGATTTGGTGCAAAGGCAAATATTCTTGGCATAATAAGGCGTGGAGCTTTGCTGTTGCCAAGGCTGGCGGTAACTTCTGTCAAGTTTTGGCTCATTCTTTAAATATAAGGATAGTTCGGGATAGTGTGAACAATTGTTATTGCCCTTTTATTTTATATATATATACTTAATCCACAGTCCAAAATAGTAATAGAGAAAGAATCCTCAAAACAGATTCGGAACAGTTATTTATGAAACTCTGGTTAGTCTTAATTCTCTTAAGTCCCATTGCTTACTACTTTGTTCGGCGTAGCGTCAAAGGCAAAACCACCACCCCTGTCTGGTTGTGCTGGTTGGTGATTATGATGCCGTCCTTTATTTGGACTGTCTGGACTTATATTTTTGGTGAAGAACAACCCTTACCGCTGCCAGTATATTTATTACCTCTAATTATCTGTCCTCTCCTTTATGGCTGGCTCATCCAGCGAGGAAGAACGGTTAAAGATAAGCCGCCGCAGCCTGAGGTTAAGGAAAAAAAGCCTATTGTTCTCAATAAAATAGCTCAAACTCCCCCAGCTCGTCCGATTAACAGTCAGGAAGAAAAAACCTTACGGGACTGCTTTCCCTGGAATATTTATTATTTACAGAATATTGATTATCGCCCACAGGCGATTTTTTGCCGAGGTAAGCTCAAAACCCTGCCAGAAAAGGCTTATGACGAGATTAAAGATAATGTAGAAGAAGCATTCGGCGATCGCTTTTTTTTGATCTTCCAAGAGAGTTTCAAGGGTAAACCCTTCTTTGCTCTAGTTCCTAACCCAGAAGCAAAAGCTACGGAACAGGGTATGGTGCAAGATGATTCTCGCATCGGTTTTGCCTTAATTATGTTTTTGATTACTCTGTTGACGACTACCGTGGCAGGGGTGACTATTAACGGCAGTTCTCCCGAAGACTTGCTCTCTAATCCTAGGTTGTTAGTTCAAGGTTTAGGCTACAGCTTACCTTTACTGGCAATTATTGCTGTTCAAAAGTTTAGCCACTATTTTATCGCCATTCACTATAAAATTCGGACAACTCTGCCCTACTTTATTCCTTTTCCTTTCCTCTTAGATAGTTTTTCGCTCGGGACTTTAGGCGCAATCTTGCAGAGACGTTCGCCAATTCCTCATCGTAAAGCTTTATTTGATACCGCGATCGTAGGCTGTCTCTCTGGCTTATTGATTATTGTTCCCGTGTTGCTCTGGGGACTATCGCTTTCAGAAGTTGTGCCTCTCGAAGAATCATCAGCCTTTAACATCCAGGCGCAAAATCCTCGTCTGTCTTTGTTTCTCAGTTTACTAGCAAAACTGGCTTTAGGGGGGGCATTAACTGCGGAAATGGGAATTAAGCTTCATCCTTTGGCGACGGCTGGATGTGTTGGCTTATTTATTACGGCGATTAATCTGATGCCCATTGGACAGCTAGATGGCGGTCATATTATCCATGCTGTGTTCGGACAGAAAATGGCGATCGCCGTTGGTCAGGTAACTCGTATTTTGGCACTGTTGTTTGCCCTAATTCATCCCTATTTTTGGGTGTGGACAATAATCATGTGGTTGATTCCTTTAGTAGATCAGCCCGCCTTAAATGACGTAACAGAACTAGATAATCAGCGAGATATATTTGGTCTGCTGGCTCTGGCTTTGCTGATTGTGATCGTGCTACCTCTTCCTGAAGCGATCGGTAGCTGGCTTAATATCTGACATTATATAAATGCTACTATCCCGGAGACGAAGAAAAATTAGAAAATTAATTCTATGCCTCGTCTCTGGCTGTAAATTCGCGGCTAAACTACTTGACTAAAGTTTCTTATTCTAGTTGAGAACGGTCAAAATCACTATCAGTCAAAGCCTCTAGCTGATCTTGTTCGGCAACAGGTTCAGCAAAAATAGCTTGGTAGGTAAATCCTGCCAGAAGTGCCCCGACAATCGGTGCTAGCCAAAATAACCACACTTGTGAAAATAATTCCTTGCCAGCCCAAAGAGCAACTCCTGTACTGCGGGCTGGGTTGACGGAAGTGTTAGTGACGGGAATGCTAATTAGGTGAATTAGGGTTAATCCTAAACCAATTGCTATTGGAGCAAATCCCGCTGGTGCGCGCAGATCCGTCGCTCCCAAAATAATAAAGAGGAACATAAAAGTCATTACGACTTCTGTCAGCAAACAGGTAATTAGATTGTAACCCCCTGGAGAGTGAGCGCCAAAACCATTGGTTGCCAGGGGATTAGAACCTTCTAGGGTAAAATTACCATTGCCACTAGCAATCATGTAAATAAAGCCCCCAGCCAATACCGCGCCAATTACTTGGGCAACAATATAGGGCAACAAATCTTTGCCGTCAAAACGTTTTCCTGCCCATAGACCAAAAGATACCGCAGGATTTAAGTGGCAACCAGAAATGTGTCCAATTGCATAAGCCATCGTCAAGACTGTCAAACCAAAAGCGACGGACACACCAAAAAATCCTAGACCAATATTAAAAAAACCTATATCTTCTGAACTGCCCGTATAGACAGCCGCAAGAACTGCACTGCCGCAGCCACCAAGAACTAGCCAAAAAGTACCGATTAATTCTGCCAAATATTTTCTCATGTTGCATCAACTCAAAAATTGCTTATTGAGGATAAGATTATGGATCAACTAAGCAATTCTACTTAAAAAATCTCGGTTACAGCGAAGCTCAGAAATACAAATTAACAAATTGCTAATGGAAAATAGACCGCTAGATAAAGAGAAGTTGATAGCCAATCAGGGCGATCGCCAAATCTGCTAAAATATGGCTGATATAGCCAGGAATAACGGAACGATAGTGACTATAGCACCAAGCCCAGATCACCCCGGCAATAAATACTCCCAGTGAACCGAGCAAAACTACCAGCCAATTTTGAGTGTAGCCATAAAGCGCCAGGCTGTGATGGGCGGTAAAAAATAAGGCGGCAAAAATAACGGCAGTTAGCGGAGGAACAAGAATCTTGCATTGGGAGACAACAAATCCACGCCAGGTCAATTCTTCAATTAAGGAATTAATAAAACTCCAATAGATGCAGCCTGCCAAATAAAGAGCAGGGCTAGTAATGCCCACATCTTTTGCTTTAGCCCTAATATCTTCTAAATCAATTAGCTGTTGTCCCAGCAAAAAATACGCGACTAGAATCACGCCAAACATCACTATTCCCAGACCCAAACCAACCTTTACTTCTTGCCATTTAAACTTAGGCAGACGCAGCCTAGTTGAACTAGTTTTCATGACCCACAGCAAAGGAAAAACAATGCCCCAGATTTTCACTGCTGTAAAAAAACTGTTCCCTACTAATCCAGGGGCAATAAACAAAGACATTGCCACACCCAGACTGAAACCAGGCACAAACAAAACTAGAGATATTAACGCAGAAGTTCTAGACATGGTATGTCGCATAACATTACTAATTAGGACAGGCTAATATATCTGCTCATAAGGATAAGGGATTAATCGTCGTACAGCATTATTAATGAGGATAAGTTAATGTGTATGTTCGTAAGGATGTCCTAAAGAATACCGCGACCCATAAGGGATGAAGGATGAATAGTCGCACACAATTTTAACTTTTCACCAATGCTTACTACCTACTCTACGCACTACCTATTGGTGACAAGTTAAGGGTATGTGTTGTTTGTCAAATTGTCTTTAGCTGTCGGCTGTCAGCTATCAGCTTTTGAGCTATTCTCAGGAAGTCTTACTGGAATAGAGCGATGCCTTCGGCTATGCTTCGCAAATCGCCATCCAGATAAGTTTTAATCCATATTTAGCTTCATGTAAAAATAAAAACACTATCAGTAGTAGTTGACTAAAACTAGTTTGTCTTAACTTATCACCAATGACTACTACCTTCTACCCCACTACCTAAAAAAATAGCAACATCTGTTCTCGATTTAATTATGTCCCTACTCTAGTACGTAATACTATGCTTCGTTAGCTGCCAAAACCAATAAGGCATTAAGTATCGATGCCGCAGCGGGAGAGCCACCTTTACGACCTTGAATAGTAATATACGGTACGTTGGACTTAAGTAAAGCCTCTTTTGACTCAACTACAGAGACAAAGCCGACGGGGACGCCAATAACCAATGCGGGCTTGATCTCAGAAATAGCCAATTGTTCACATAGAGCCAACAGAGCAGTTGGTGCATTACCAATCAGATATACAGCCTGGGGATATTGCTGCCAACAGCGCATCATTCCTGTTTCGGTGCGGGTTTTTCCTGCTGCGGCAACATTTGCTTGGTCAACAGCACTAATAATTGGATTGCTAAAAGTCTTTTTGATCAGACTCATAATGCCCTGCTTCACCATATTCACATCGGTTACAACTGGTACACTCTGCTGTAGAGAATTAATCCCAGAGTCAATCGCCCCAGGACTAAATTGCAGCAGCTTTAAATACTCAAAATCAGCTGTAGCATGAATTACCCGTCGAGCGATCGCATATTCTCGCTGATCAAGCTGATGTTTTCCTACCTCGCGATCAATAATGGCAAAACTTTGCTCTACAAGCGGATGATTCAACTTAGCCAACTAGTTATTTTCTTTCTCCCTATAGACACAAGACAAAACCCTCTTCTCTCTTCTTACTTCTAATTTCCCACCCAGCAATTAACCAAAATTAACTACCGCCCAGTCTGCCTCACGATTATATTGCACCATGTCTTCAAACTTACGCAATTGTGCCTGTTTAATCATAAATTCTGGCAGCTTACTCTCTACTAATCGGTCATTGATTTGCGAGAGGATAATACAAAGGCGATCGCGATTCAAACCATCGGGTATATAATCAAAGTAGCCTAGGGTAATATGAGCCGTAAGATCGTACTGCTGCTCAATCCCCAAACCGACTATACCCGCATTCTGGTAAAGAGCGCGACGTAGCTTAATTACCGCATCATAGCTTTTTTGGTCTTTGGGTACTAAACAAGCCATAATTGCCCTTGGTCTAGTAACTACTCCCCATAGCTGCCAGGCAATCTTCTGTTCATCTGACTCAGCCTGATATTCATCAATGCTAGCTGCCACCTGCTGCTGCAATTCGCGGTCAAAATTAGGATTATCTTTGACTATTTGACGATAGCTCTCATCCCAAATCAAATCAGCAAGGGTGAAGTGAAAACTTGCTGTTGGTAAAGGAATAAAGAAATCTGCACCCAAACTAGTAAATAGCTGCTGCTGTAAAGTTTCTACCTGCTGATAAAATTCACGGTTTGCTTCGTCTTCCACCGCAGGAGGAGTGATAACGCTATAGCCAGGAAACGAAACTGGTTTGCCCTCGACAAATTTAGGCGACTGCTGAATCCCCTGAAGTTGGAGCGCACAGGCACTGGGCAAAGTTAATCGTGCAACTCGATTGATATATTCTTGATATGATTCGTCCAACCTAACTTACCTCTGATTTGATTGAATTCGATTAATGATCCAAATATTGGCTATCGATTTCTCTATCTCTATTGTGCCGTTTCTCTTAAAGAATTTCACCCCAGCTTAATCTATAGCTGCTAGCACTTGAGTTATGCGACAAAAAAAGCACCGTTAGATCCAACGATGCCTTCTCATTATTTAGCGTTAGATCGGCGTTCAAATAATATCGAATTTACGCAAGCCCAAAAATAAAACAGAAGCAATTCCAATATACAAACCAATAATTAGGAAAAATGCGATCGCACCACCCATAATAAGCTCTCCTTTTAAATTTTGTTTTTTATGATCTATGCTATTTTACCTGATTGCCTGGAACTCTCCACAATTCGTCTTAAGGACGTTGGTAATTTAACGTATAACTCACAAAGCTCTTTTGTTCTTAAGTTTCAGCTATACTGATGAGCGAAAGTCATTTGAAAGAATTTTAGAAACTGTTCGCAATTGCAATGTTTACGGTGACAAAGGTTTTATTGGTCAAGACTAGCAACAACAAATTGCTAGTTCTACAGCTGACATTCCGCACAGAACGATTCATCGCTGCCATGAGTAGTGGGGCATCGAGAAAGCTGCGTGCGATGGTTACCCACAACTAAGACTCTCTTAGTGGTAGGAACCCTTTCGGAGTAATGGATAGACGTTTTAGTACCAAAGGCACTTAGTAAGCTATGAGATAGGTGCAAAGGGGGATCGAAGAACATGATTCTCGTTTTCTCTTATATTTGGTTTCATCGGTTGGGTTTAATGAGAAATCTCTTCGTCTCATCGGCAGAAGAGTTTAAAACTCTTTCAGTAAATAATTTACAGTTAAATTTGCGTATTGAGGATAAGTTGATCGAATAAATTTCAGCCAGTTGTTCTGCTAACAATTAGAAATTTCAAGAGCTAGCCGAATCCTGGAAAATCAGACTGACTCAAAATGAATTCGGAATTAATAAGTCAAACTGGTTAGCATCCAAGCATAAGTGATGAGAGCTAAAATAACTAAACTAATGACAGTCTCTTTTTGTGTCTTTACCCAATATGGGCAGCCATGCCAAAAATAGCTAAAGGCGGCACGGCGTTCAGCAGCTAGTTCTGCAATCAAATCAGCTACCCTAGCATCTACTTCCTCTAGATGGATTTCACCTTGCTGATAAGCAATCTCTAGTTCATCTAGCTGGCGCCAGTATTCTTTTGTTGCTTGAAGAAGATTAGGAAACATTGACTAAAGTTGAAAATTGTAATTTGAATTCAGGGCGACTTCGTAGAAGAAACTACTTACTACCCAAAATACTGCTGTCAGACGCAACTAACTTTTTGACAGCAGTAACGACTCGTTAACTACAGCAGACCTAGCTGAGACAGAATGCCTTGACCAGTTAACAGTTCGGTAGTGACGCCTATAACGAAGCCGAGCATAGCTAGACGGCCGTTCTAGTTTTCGGCAAATTTGCTAAAGCCGAATTTAGATTCTTGGTTTTCCATGAGATTAATCCTTGGTAATTTTAATCAGAGTTGTTGTGGAAATTTATTAAGTACATCCATCATGAAGAATTATGACGATGGATGTATTCGGCTTGCCAATTAATCATCAGAACAGAAGATTAATCGGCTTTGATTGCTAGATTCAGGCAACTAGGCAATTACAGCCAAGTTTCCTTCAATGGGAAAACTACTTGCTTTCCATGCAGCCAGACCGCCTCTAAGTTCAGCCACATTTTGATAGCCAGCAGCACGGAGTTGAGCAGCTGCATTAGCAGTTTGCTCGTCAGTGGAGCCATAGATGTAGAGATCACGCTCTAGTTCGAGATTATTTAAAGCACGATTAACTAATTCATTCGTTGGCAGAGAAACAGCTCCTGAGATATGACTAATGTTAAAAGCATCTTGCTCTCTAATATCAATGATTGTGAGAGCTGGTTCTCCCCAATCAAGACGTTTTTTCAAATCGTAAACCAGGGATTGAGCCTTTAGAGGTTCGGGAATGATGGTAGAAGAATTGCTCATGATTTATATCTGAAATTAGTAGAATAAACTTTCTTTTTGTATTGTAACAATATTTTAAGATTAATGATTTTACGTTACAAATACTTGACTTTGATTCAATCAAATATCGTGTATCAATGCCCATGCAGTTGATTAAATTAAGTCGAGGAACTAAGAGGCTTAGAGGTCTTCGCTCTTATCAACATAGCTTTGTATTGAAAAATAAACTCGCCATAATCAGCCAGATCATCTAACCCCAAAACTGTTAGGTATATTTCAGCAAATAGCCAGACTATGATTTCAAGAGCTAGCTGTGCCTACTTTACTTTCACGATTTCTGTTTAGATAAATGGGCAGAAACCACTTAACTCATTCGACAGAGCTGGAAGTAGATGATTTTGTGATGTTGACTCTAGATAAGTTCTTCTAAAGTTGCACCAACAACTCGATAATCAGAATCTTGTCGCAAATTTGTGAGGGTAGCTTCTACTCTGGGATCTTCAAAATTTTTCAAGACTCTAGCTACTTGGGCGCTAATTTCTCCTTGCCCGGATTTGGCTGCTGAAAAAAGCAACTCTAAAGCGAAAGCTTCTTGAGGGGTTTTGGCTAATTGTTCTAGACTAGCGATCGCTGTCTGTTGGACAATCTGATCGTTTCCCCTGAGTCCCAAAGTGCAAAGTTCCAAAAGAATTTTGGGATGTTGTCTTAAATCGACAGCGGCAAAAATACTGTACCTTACCAACCAACTAGAATCTTGTCGAAATAGGTTTACTAGATGAGGGATTGCAGCTTCACCATATTTAGCTAGAGAATTGGCAGCTTCGGCTCTGACATTGTAATCGCGATCGCATTCGATTAAATCAAGTAACAACTCAAATCCTTCTTTAGTCTGTTTATGACCCAAACCCATTGCCACAAAGGAACGAACTACAAACTCTTGGTCATACATTCTGCGCTTCAGTAGAGGTACAACCAAATTTGGTTCATAATTCCTCAACTCGGTTATCGCTTTCATCCGATTTTCAGGATTAGGACTATCGATGTAGGTTTCAATTTGATGCAGTTCCATGAGATTATCTAAAAATTTGTTTATTTAAATTGATTGGATTGTTAAATCAATCCTGATTCTTGTAGCAAGGCCAAAATGCCATCAGCCAGCAATTGTATTGAGATTGCCAAAATGAAAAAGCTTAAAACTTGAGTCAGGACGCGGATTCCTCTTCGACCAAAAACTCTGACTACTAACTCTCCCCAAGCCAAACAGAGATAGAGTGTGATTCCTAACAGCCCAATTCCTAGCAAACCACCAAGATAGTTAGACCACTGGGGGTCTTCAGCCGCCAGACCAATTACCAAACCGATGGCTCCTGGACCACTTATCAGGGGTATAGCCATAGGAATTAAAGCGATATCTTTTTGTAGAGCTGTTTTTGAAGAATTATTAGCAGCCTGATGTTGGTGAGTTTCGGCAAATGTCCAGGCAGTACGGGCTATCAACACCCCACCTGCAATTTGCAAGACCCCGAGAGAAATACCCCAGAAGTCGAGAATAACTTGACCAGTAATAAAGAAAAAGGACATGATTGCACTGGCATTGAGAGCCACTTTCTTAGCTTGTTGTAATCTTTGACCCTTACTAAAGTTAGCTGTCAAGCTATAAAAGATCGGTACTGCTCCCACTGGATTGGTAATGGGAAATAGAGCAATAAAGGTTCCGAGTGCATAAGAGACTAATTGGGACATTACTTATTTCCTCTAATTTGAGATGAGTTTTCGCATCAATCGCGATTCCCACCCGCCATGGATAGCTTAAGCAGACATAGGGACTGAACTTATCCCCCAATAATCCTTTAACAACTCTTCGTACAGATTATCTTTGAGCATCATTCGCCGGTAAAGCTCAATCGACAACCCCTGTGCTTCCTCCGAAGTCAAATTCCCTACTTGATCGGCAAATGTTCTTAAATTGAATTCTTGTTCTAGAGATAATTTCTTAAAATCATTCATGTCTAACTCGCGAATCTTGATATAAGTAAATCTTTAACAAACTATAAGTTATGTTAATTAAAATCAAGAAAAATAAATAGGGTTTGACATCAGGATTTAAGTAGTAAAATCCGAACCGATGATAGAGTATTGTTCCTCATTTACGCGATCGCTGGCTCTAGGGAAAGAGGCAATCACCTGAGTCTGATTTATACCCACGGCAATAGAACTTCTCCATAAATTATTGCTATTCAATAAAATCAATTCAAGATCTTAGTTAGCGGTACTTAAACAAAAATTAAGCCCAAATAAAACCTAAACTAGC
>JBCCNG010000047.1:0-13517 GCA_039025955.1 Cyanobacteria bacterium P01_C01_bin.72
CATTTTCCAAGAAGCGAGTATTGAGCTATATACCGATGCCAAAAATGCGGCTTTCTTACAGGAGCAAATCGGCAGTGAGTATACTCTATCTCAATACCTCAAGGCTCATCTCGCCAGGCTCAGAGACGGAGACTATTTTGCTCTGTTGGCATACATTGAGATGAATCGCCAGCACCAAGAGCAGCTACAGGCGATTAGAATGATGATTCGCGATCGCTTTAAAGTGGCAACCTGTCTCGGCTTTGGTCCACGCTTCCTTCATTCCACTGGTCAGGCATATAAAGGAGGTCCTAATACAGGAGTCTTCCTCCAGATTACCAGTGACGATCTCATTGAGCTACCCGTACCGCAGCAAAAATATAGCTTTGGTGTGGTTAAAAGCGCTCAAGCCCGTGGAGATTTTCAGGTTCTAGTTGACCGTGACCGTAGAGCTTTACGTCTCCATCTGGGTAAAGACATTCAGGTTGGTTTAGCGGCTCTTCAGCAGGTAGTTGCCGAGCTGTAATCAAAGCGGAAATCTTTGATTGCGATTATCAGGCGATCGCAAATTACGGGCATTACCGAGCAACGAGATCATAACCCAGAAGCTTCTTTAACTCCTGTTGCTTTTACTTTAGAGGAATGAGACGAGAGTAATCTGGGTTAAAAATGACCATCGGTAATGCCTGGCAAAAATATAGGCGCAAAGAGAGAATGAGCAGCAGTATTATCGCAGTACGTGGATTGGTTAGGACAAGCTAAATTACTAGTTCGTAAGTAATGAGTAATAAGTCCTAACATAAGTTTGTATTGCTATAGTCATTGGGTAATGTTGCACAAAAGATTATTAGCGCAGGTTATGTGACCACAGAACAATAAACTGCAAATAGCATTATCCATTCACCAACGCCTGAGCAGATAGTTATTTGGCTAGTTAGTTATTGCCGCTTCATTCTTACTCTGTACCAACGCAAACATACAAAACAAAGGAGATATTCATGGAAATTGGTGTAGTCGGCTTAGGACGCATGGGTGCAAATATTGTGCGTCGTTTGATGAGACAAGATCATCGTTGTGTAGTTTTTAATCGTACTCCCGAAAAAGTAAAACAGCTTGAGTCCGAGGGAGCATTTGGCGCAGTTTCTTTAGCAGATTTAGTCGCTAAACTTCCTAAACCTCGTGCTGTTTGGGTTATGGTTCCTGCGGGTGAACCCACGGAGCAGACAATTCTTCAGCTATCAGAATTGTTGGAGTCGGGTGACATTATCATTGATGGTGGCAATACCTATTTTAAAGATGATGTGCGTCGGGCAAAATCCTTACAGCAGAAAGGAATTCACTACGTTGATGTCGGTACTAGTGGCGGAGTCTGGGGTTTGGAGCGAGGCTACTGCATGATGATTGGTGGCGAAACAGAAATTGTTACCCATCTTGATCCAATTTTGAACACTCTCGCCCCAGGAAAAGGCGATATTGATCGTACTCCTGGCAGAGATGCCATGACAGGCACTTCCGAAGAAGGCTATTTACACTGTGGCCCTGTAGGTGCGGGACACTTTGTGAAGATGGTTCACAACGGAGTAGAGTATGCCTTGATGCAGTCCTATGCTGAAGGCTTTGATATTTTCAAAAATGCGGCTTCAGAACAGCTACCTGAAGATTATCGTTACGACCTCAACATTGCCGACATCGCCGAAGTTTGGCGCAGAGGTAGCGTAGTTGGTTCTTGGCTGCTAGACTTGTCAGCGATCGCTTTAGTCGAGAATCCTACTCTCTCTAACTATACAGGGGAAGTTCAGGACTCTGGCGAGGGTCGTTGGACAGTAATGGCAGCGGTGGAAGAAGCTGTGCCTGCGGATGTTCTTTCCGCTTCCCTTTATGCTCGTTTTCGTTCTCGACAAGAACACACCTTTGGCGAAAAGGCTCTTTCTGCCATGCGCTATAAGTTTGGCGGTCACGTAGAGAAAAAATAGTATCGTCTTTAATCTTTGTTGGGCGTTGCTCATTTTGTACATCATGTACACAATGTTCCTGTTGGCAACTTGAAGCTCTCAGCCTGGGAAATTGCAACACAACTTATAAATTGCCAAGATCATTGTTCAATTGATGACACGCCCTAAATAGGCAATGCTGTTTTTATTGGTCGTGCGCTACTAAAAAGTCCCCAGTCGTCTTCTAGCGCACGATCATGATGTTTACTAACCTAAGTACTGCGTAGCGAGAAGGTTTATTTCGGTCTAATTTAGAGCAAAATATGGACAAAATTGGTGATAACAGAAGCTAGCATTGCTGGATACCTTTGGCTAGGCTTCGTCAATCGAGATATGAATTGAAAATCCTCAAAACGAAGCAATCCAAAGACTTATCTTGAGCAAGATTACTGTATTCACACAGATAGTAGTCAAGTAAAAACGACAACATCTGCCATTTTGGGTCATCTCTGAATTATTTTGACCTTTTGACGCTTGATAACTGTTGCCCAAGAGGGCGATCGCTATTGCCGCAGCGCTGGTCAATCGAGGCGGTATCTTCTCCCAAAGTTGACTCAGCTACGAAAACAAAATTCTTAGGGCGGAAGACTTCAAGCCCATCGCTAATTAAAAACGCTATTTGTATACACATTCTCGGAGGCTACAAATAAATGGTATTTATCGAGAACAAACAAACCACGAAACAAAAACCGTCCGTACGTCAGGCAGATCCCTGCATTATCGTTATCTTTGGTGCATCAGGAGACTTAACCAAACGTAAGCTAATTCCCGCACTCTATAATTTGGCGAGTAGCAATCTACTTCCCGAGCAATTTGCAGTAGTTGGTGTAGCGCGTCATTCTGTCACCTCAGAAGAGTTTCGCCAGCAAATGAGCCAGGATTTTCAAGAATTTGCCCCAGCTAATTTTAATCAGAAGTTGTGGAACTGGCTGGAGGAAAGAATTCACTACCTGCCAGGAGAATTTCAGAGCGCTGATACCTATAGCAGATTAAAAACTTTCCTGGCCGAAATCGACCAAAAGTTCAGTACAGGTGGTAACTATCTTTATTATCTGGCTACTGCGCCGCGCTTTTTCTGCGATATTGTTGCCCAGCTAGGCAAGGTGGGAATGACCGCTGAAAACGAACGTCAATGGCGCAGAGTTGTGATTGAAAAACCCTTTGGGCAAGATCTTACCTCAGCGCAGACTCTCAATCGACAAATCACCAGCGTTCTCAATGAGTGCCAGATTTATCGCATCGATCATTACCTCGGCAAAGAAACTGTCCAGAACATTCTGATGTTCCGTTTCGGCAACGCCATGTTTGAGCCGATTTGGAATTATCGCTACATCGACCATGTACAGATTACCGTCGGAGAAACCGTTGGTGTGGGCAGCAGAGGCGGCTACTATGAAACCTCTGGCGCATTACGGGATATGGTGCAAAATCACCTGTTCCAACTGCTAGCCATGGTGGCAATGGAAGCTCCCGTATCTTTTGATGCAGATGCAGTACGAGACGAAAAGTCGAAAGTGTTGCGGGCGATTACACCGATGAGTGAAGCGGACGTACTCAACTACGCTGTGCGTGGTCAATATGATGCGGGAGCAATTGGCAATCAGCCCGTACCAGGATACCGTTCTGAACCAGGTATTAACCCCAATTCCAACACCGAGACTTTCGCGGCGATGAAGCTGTCTCTGGATAACTGGCGCTGGGCGGGAGTGCCGTTTTATCTCCGTACAGGAAAAAGATTACCTGAACGAGTCAGCGAAATTGCCATTCAGTTCAAGCAGCCACCGTCATTACTATTCCGTAACACTACGGTAGATCAGTTAAGCTCCAATTTCTTAGTGTTGCGTATCCAGCCTAACGATGGAATTACGATGCAGTTTGGGGCAAAAGTTCCTGGACCCACCATGGAGATGAGTACGGTAGCGATGAATTTTTGCTACTCCAATTATTTCCACAACACTCCTACCACTGGCTACGAAACTTTAATTTACGACTGTGCTATCGGCGATGCTACCTTATTCCAACGGTCAGACAATGTAGAACTGGGCTGGAGCGTAGTTAAACCAATGCTCGATGTCTGGCAAACTTTACCCCACGGTAATTTTCCTAATTATAAAGCAGGGTCATGGGGTCCCATTGAAGCCGATCGCCTCCTGGAACGGGATGGTAGAAAATGGCGCGAAGTTGATCCCTCGTTTTGTGACCTAGGGTAAGCAAGGTTTTTTATTTAGACAACCATCGTTGCAGGAATATTATGAGCAATCAAGGAATAACCCTCAATCGCCATCTTTGGCAGCAGTATAAAGAAGCAAAAATCGAACTTGACCTATTGATGTTGCTAGAGCAAATGGCTTTTGCTGGCAAAATTCTCGCCCAGGAAATTAGTCGTGCGGCTTTGGTGGGACATCTAGGACTAGCAGGAGAGGAGAACGCGACAGGAGATCCCCAGAAAAAGCTTGATGTTTATAGTAATCAGGTGGTGATCGATGCTTTTATGGACTTGGGATTGGTAGCGGCGATCGCTTCTGAAGAATTAGACGAGGTGGAGTTTATTGACTGCGGCAAAGACAGTCCCTATATTCTCTGTACCGACCCACTGGACGGTTCTTCTAACACCGATACAGCAGGTTCTCTGGGTACAATCTTTGGGATCTACCGTCGTTTGAGTGAAGGTTTTTGTGGTACGGAAGCCGATGCCCTACGACAGGGTACAGAATTGGTCGCATCGGGCTACATCCTCTACAGCACCAGCACGATTTTGGTCTTTACCAATGGTGTTAGCGTTAACGGCTTTACGCTCGACCCCAATATTGGTGAATTTATTCTGTCTCATCCAGAGATGCGGATTCCTGAATCGGGCAAGATTTACAGCGCCAACCTCAGTTACGCTTCCGAGTGGCATCCCCACCTCCAGGCCTATCTGGAATATCTCACTTCTGGTACCGATAGTAAACAGCCCTCGTCGTTGCGCTATGCAGGAGCATTAGTCGGCGATTTCCATCGCTGTCTACTCCAGGGGGGACTATATTTCTACCCCGCAACCAACAAACAGCAGCAGGGTAAGTTACGCCTTTTGTATGAATCTGCACCCTTAGCCCTGATTGCGGAAACAGCTGGCGGTAGTGCCAGTACTGGGCAAACCAGAATTCTTGACCTCCAGGCTGAGTCGATTCACCAGCGATCGCCTTTAGCAATTGGCAGTACTGTGGCAGTTTCCTGTTACGAACAATTTTTGCAAACTGGAAAACCTCAATCACACACTCTCAATCATGACAACTCAAACTATCAACAACATCCTCAGTTGGTACGGTAGCGATAATCCAGGGACTCTCTCTAATCTCTATCGGTTACTCAATCATGGACGCTTGGGGGGAACGGGCAAAATGGTTATCTTGCCTGTGGATCAAGGATTTGAACATGGTCCCGCTCGTAGCTTCGCCATGAACCCTGATGCCTACGATCCCCGCTATCATTTTGAACTGGCGATCGAGTCTGGCTGTAGCGCTTATGCTGCTCCCTTGGGCTTTCTTGAAGCAGGTGCCAGAGACTACGCAGGACAAATTCCGCTGATTCTTAAAGTCAATGATCATGATGTCTTGCATAACGACCCTGACCCACATCAAGCTCTAACAGGCAGTATTGATGATGCTTTAAGATTGGGCTGCGTTGGCATCGGCTTTACTATCTACCCTGGCTCATCTCATCGTCTGGAAATGTACCAGCAGATTCATTCTTATATTGAGCAAGCCAAACGCCAGGGTTTAGTGGTCATTATCTGGTCTTATCCCCGTGGCTCTGGCTTAAGTAAGGCAGGGGAAACAGCAATTGATGTGACTAGCTATGCCGCACATATTGCGGCTCAGTTGGGCGCTCATATTATTAAGGTCAAACTGCCTAGCCAGCATATTGAACAGGAAGCCGCCGAATCAGTCTACCGTGAAGCGGCAATACCCATTACTAACCTAAGTGAGCGGGTCAAGCATGTGGTGCAGTGTACTTTTAACGGTCGGCGCATCGTCATCTTTTCTGGAGGAGCGACTAGCACCGATGAGATCATGCTCGAACAAATTCGCAGTATTTATGATGGTGGAGGATTTGGCTCAATTATAGGTCGTAATTCTTTCCAAAGACCAAAATCCGAGGCTCTCAAGCTTCTGGGTCAGATCATGGATGCTTATTCTGGTAAGTTTCTATCTCCTAACTGTGCCTTTGTTATGTAGAAACAATAGCCAATTTTATGTGTAGTCCCTTAATCACCCGATCTCACAGGACTGCAACTTATTAAACTAACCTTACTAGAGGCGGTGATCTCCCACTTCGTCAAAACTGGCGAAGAGAGAGCCGAAGATCAGTGAACGGATTAACTCAACTAGAGCAAAGAAAAGATCACTCTCAATTAGATCAAGCAGATCAAGTATTTTTGGCATTTCGTAAGAGTGACGCCAAGGTCAAAAAAGGAACAATTTTATTGGCAGGAGACATTGGGGGAACAAAAACAATCCTCCGACTAGTCGAACTCACCGATGGTCTAAACTTCAAAACAATTCACCATCAGAAATATTCTAGCGGTCACTATCCCGACCTCGTGCCGATAGTACAGCAATTTTTATCAGGAGTAGGGGGTTTTCAACCCCAGGCTGCCTGTTTTGCGATCGCTGGAGCAGTCATGAATCAGACTTCCAGGCTGACAAACCTTAACTGGTTTCTGTCAAGCGATCGCCTGGAACAAGAATTAGGTATCAACCAGGTAATTCTACTCAATGATTTTGCGGCTAACTGCTATGGTGTTCTAGGTCTGGAAGCTACCGACCTTCATACGATCCAACCAGGAAGACCGAAAGCAAATGCGCCGATCGCCGTAATTGGCGCGGGAACTGGACTAGGAGAAGGTTTCTTGGTGCCTCAAGGAAGACAGTATCAGGTATTTGCCTCAGAAGGAGGACATGCTGATTTTACCCCCAAGTCAGAACTAGAGTTACAGCTAGTCTTCTATCTTCAGTCTAAGTATCAGACTAAACATGTTTCTATGGAGCGTTTGGTTTCTGGACGGGGCATTATTGATATCTATGAATTTTTGCGCTTTAAGCAAATTTTTCCCGAATCTGCGGCGATCGCTCAGGCATTTGCGGATCTGCCCCAGACTAAGCTTGACCCCGCAGCGATCATTTCTCAGGCAGCTTTAGCCCAAAGCGATCGCCTTTGTGTCAAAACCCTGGAGATCTTTATTGAAAACTATGGTTCGCAAGCAGGAAATTTGGCTTTAACTCTCCTACCTTTTGGCGGTCTGTATATTACAGGGGGCATTGCCGCCAAAATTTTACCTCTGATGCAGTCAGAACGCTTTATCAATGCCTTTAAACGAAAAGGCAGATTAAGTGAAGTACTCTCAGAAGTTCCTCTCCATGTCATTCTCAACCCTCAAGTGGGCTTGTTAGGCTCAATTTTATGTGGTGGTACAAATCTATGAACTCTCGAAAGCTCGATTATAAAGCTTTAATTGCTGAATTTATTGGCACTTTTGCCCTCATTTTTATTGGGGTCAGCACCATCGCCGCGAGCAAGCTTAGTGGAGGCTCTGCGGGATTGGTGGGTATTGCTCTCGGTCATGGTTTAACTATTGCCGTGATGGTTAGCGCTACCGCCGCTATTAGTGGTGGTCATCTCAACCCAGCCGTAACTTTTGGTGCTTGGTTAGCTCGCAAGATTAATTCTCGTAATGCCCTGGGCTATACACTGGCTCAGTGTTTGGCTGCTTTATTAGCGGCTAGCCTCGTTAACCTAACTGTACCCCATGCGGTACTAGAAAAAATTGCTATGGGAACTCCCTCTCCAGGCTCAGGAGTCCCTGTATATATGGCTTTGATGATGGAAATAGTGCTAACTTTCTTCCTCGTTTTTGTAGTTTTTGGTACGGCAATTGACGGCAGAGCGCCCAAAGTGGGAGGTCTGTTTGTGGGGTTGACCGTTACCTTTGACATCCTAGCGGGAGGTCCGATTAGTGGTGCAGCGATGAACCCTGCTCGATATTTGGGCCCTGCCCTAGTCAGCGGCAATTTGCAGCACTTTTGGCTGTATTGGATTGGACCTTTAACGGGAGGAGCGATCGCTGGGCTACTTTACTATCACGTACTACAGGAATCAGCCCATCTCTATTTCTTTGAACGTAATTTAGACCATCAGCATCCCGAAGTCCGTCGCAATTCGCGCCGTTAAATCTTCATCCGATTACATCTTTACTTGTGTCTTGACTCAAAAATCTCGGCAAATTTTAGCTGTGAATTTGCCCTAAGTAATCCGTGTAGAACAACTATACAGTACATCACAGCTATTTAACTAGACTGATTCAGGAGACGCTCATGCTATCAACAGAAATCAATATCGGTATCGAACCTCAGGCACGCCAGGAGATTGCCGAGGGATTATCTCGCCTCTTGGCAGATACCTATACTCTGTATCTCAAAACCCACAACTTCCACTGGAATGTAACTGGCTCGATGTTTAATACTCTCCACTCGATGTTTGAGGAGCAGTATAATGAGCTAGCTCTAGCCGTTGATCTTATTGCCGAACGAATTCGTGCTTTGGGCTTTCCCGCCCCTGCTACTTACGGTAAATATGCCGAACTGACTTCCATAACCGAAACTCCTGACATTCCTAATGCCAATGAAATGATTTTACAGTTGGTAAACGGTCAGGAAACTATTGTCCGTACTGCTCGTTCTATTTTTACGGTAGTTGATCAGGCTAATGACGAACCCACAAGCGATATTCTGACCCAAAGAATGCAGGTTCACGAGAAAAATGCTTGGATGCTACGCAGTTTACTAGAGTAGTCGAATTTTTTTGGTTTCTCATTCTATTAAGTTACGACACCAAAAATATTGGTGTCATTTCATTTCATTTCAGGTATTGATTTATGTCGTTAAAAATTTTATTGCAGACATCTTTATTAACCACTGACAAAGACGATTGGACAATATGCCGATTTTCTCTGCTCAAAAACTATTTAAATTCACTCAAGGATGATGCAGGTAACCCCTTAATTCAGGCTGTTGCTCGCGATCGCCAACCAGATAGTTCTGGTAACGACCCAGTTTTGAGTAATTTAGATATTCAAGATTTTGATGAGCTTTGGCTGTTTGCTCTTGATGTTGGTGATGGTCTTAGTCCCCAAGAGTTGTCTGGAGTTAATCATTTTCATCAGCAAGGAGGGGGCATTTTTACCGCCCGCGATCATCAGGATATTGGTGTTTCCCTTTGTGATATTACCTCTATTGGTAGCTATCATTACTTTCATTCTCAACAGAATAATCCCGATGATAGTCGGTGTCGGCGAGACGACCACAAAACCACGTCTATTAACTGGCCTAACTATCATTCTGGTCGAAATGGTGATTATCAAAAGATTCAGCCTGTTGAACCCGTTCACGAATTGCTCAAAAATCATCAGTCTTCCCAGGGAGTTATTGAGTATTTTCCCGCTCATCCCCATGAGGGTGGTATCGGAGTCCCCCCTGGGTTTGCTCATGCTCGGGTGATTGCGACAGGTACTAGTAAGACAACCAAGCGTCAGTTTAATATTGCGATCGCGGGAGAAAGAGTTAAAGATGCGGCGGGAAACTTGCTGGGTCGAGTAGTAGCAGAATCTACTTTTCATCACCTAGCAGACTATAACTGGGATATAACAGCAGGTTGTCCTAGTTTTGTTGAGGAAGCTCCTGGCGACGGTGTTCAAAAACATCCTGAGCGACTGGAAGATATTTATACCTACGTCAAAAACCTGGCTTTTTGGTTAGCTCCTAATCGCTAAAACTGCTTGGGAACTAGTACCGCGACCCATTTTAAACCCATGTAGTGCAAGCCGCGACCCATATATCCCTTTAAAGACACCTTCGGATATTTGCCGTATGTAGTAATAAGTTAGATATCATCAGGGCTTCACGGTGAACAAATGCTTCCTCTATCTATGCTTACTGATCCTAGGGATTAGAAATTAAAATAAATTCAGAGCGTTTAAATCTTATAAATAATTTTTGTCTCTAGACTTTTAACAGTATTCTGATTCAGGCTTTAGGAAGAAGATTATGATTTTTCTTGAAGCCTGTTTTTTTATTACCTTGGTTTTATTACTAAATTATAGTAATCTTAAGCTTTGTTATGCTTCGTAAACAATGCTTGGTATTGTTAATTTAATTGTCAATTTTAAACTTGAACTCTTGGTTTTAATATTTTGCCCAAAACAACTGAGTAGTTATACCTGCTTCCCTTGTTTAGCTTCGCAATAATCAATTCTTGGTCGGCAAGCATCTCGGAGTTAAAGCCAAGGTAAGCCATACTGGAAAAGACTTCTCTGGCTAGTCAATGTAGTTTCATAGGTTGAGCTAGCAAGTAAAATTTAATTCGCAATATTGGTTTTTGTAGAACTAGATTTAATGATATCTTTAGAATATAATCAATAATATGCTTCTTGATTATATTATTATGTCTCTATTTTTATTCTTATTTTTTGCTCGCTACTTTTAACTTTTTACTTATTGCTTAAATTCTCAAAAAGCCCTGTTTAAAATTAACTGCTTGAAGATAATAGTGTATAGACATTTGCAATTTGTTTTGCAATCTAGTCGCTAACCTATAGGAACTTACAAGTAATAATAGTGTAGAAGATATGAGATTAGGTCATTTATTCCGCTTAGGTATTGCTTCAACAGTATTTAGTTCTATTGCTCTAGCAGGAGCAGTTAATTCTCAGAATCTATTCCATGCCCAGCTCGATCAGCCAGAATTACGAAAGTTGATTCTGGCAGGTTCACAAGAGTTGATGAAGGGAGCTTTTCAAACGGCAGAAGCACCTACTACTGGTAACGCAACTATTGTTGAGGAAGATGGGATCAGATATTTATTAATCGACTCTGAATTTAGCACCACCGAGCAAGCTCCCGACCTACATATTCTTTTGGATACCGTAAAGTTACCACCTCAAAAATATGCCGAAGCTGAATCAGGTCGTTATATTAACTTAGGTGGTATTCAAAATACCATGGGTATGCAGCGCTACCCCATTCCTGATTCACTCGACCTTGCTCCAGTGAAATCTGTAGTTATTTGGTGTCGTATGGCTAATGCAACCATGGGATATGCCACTCTTAATCAGAGCAGCACTGCCAGCATTAAGTAAGTAATAAGTAATTTGCAACCTGTAAGAAAAAGTAATCTCTTAACCAGAGCGATCGCGCCACAGGGGACAAAAAACATTAGACTTAGATACGGCACTTCATTAGATCTCTGTCTATACAGAGCAGCAATTCTTCTCATAATCAATTTCGTGTCAGGACACTAAATATAAGTTTGGTAAGTTTTGTTGCTTTTCCAGACAGGTTTTAGTGATGTACTGCGGTAGAAGCTTTTTCTAATCAGATTCTCTCCCAATTTATTGCACTCGCGACAGTTACTAATTGATCTATTCAACCTAAGTAATCTAAGTATTAGCTATCTCCATTTGTCGGACATAACTATATCCGTTAAATCTACAACAGCTCTTTTACTTAAAGGATGCATTTAGCACCAGCAGATTCTTTTCCACGCTCTAGTCTCAATCTCATCTGTTGCCAACATTAATGAAATTATTTTTGCCTGTATTAACTCTCGATTGTAGACAGCGGCAGTTCTAATTACTAACAATTTATCCTCCCTAACAGTTAACCATATAATTGACTCCAAATCATGTTGAATAGCAAAACGAAAATCGCTTCCAAACCCAATCTAGTTCTGCCAGGGCAAGTATTTAAGATTTTGTTGATCATTCGTCCAGGTAAGTTGCTGGGTAATCTCTTAGAATTAGAGCTAACTCATGAAGGCTACAAAGTTCAAGTAGTTCACGATGTTATGTCTGGATTACTTAAGTGTCAAGAAATAAATCCAGAGCTAGTTATTTTAGATTGGCACATTTCCCGCTTCTTTCCTGATGATCTTTGTCATCGTTTACGCTCTAACGATAATCGGGTAGGCATAATTGTTTTAGATACGAACGAACGTTCTAGCGATCGCGTAGCGGCCTTGGATGCGGGGGCTGATGATTCGATTTCTGTGCCTTTTGCTATGTGTGAATTTCTGGCTCGTGTACGGGTTCAGTTGCGAAAGCATCAGATTCAGGATTCTTCGATACTTACTTTTGAAGATCTGTGCTTGGATACCTCTACCAGAGAAGTTTATCGTGGCGATCGCTATATTTATTTAACCACCAAAGAATTTAATCTTTTAAAGTACTTAATTACTTATCCTCGACAAGTTCTAACCCGCGTCCAAATTATTGATCGTGTCTGGGATTATAATTTTGCAGGGGACTCGAATATTATTGAGGTTTATATTCGTTATCTTCGTTTAAAGCTAGAGAAAAATAACGACAAACGTCTAATCCATACTGTCCGCAGCGTTGGCTATGTACTAAGAGAATCGGCTTTCAAGCAACTATAGCCATGGATATCTTGCATCAACCGTGTCTAGTTGGAAACCTATCGTTCAGAAGTTAACTATTCGTCCTAAAGGATTTCTAAATGATACTGCTGCGCATAACCGCTTCGCATAAGGGATTGGGGACTAGGGACTGAGCAAATTATATTGCTGGTAAAATCAAAACTACTGTTTTCTATGTGGACGCAGTTTAAATACGTAGGTTAATCTATTTTCTCTCTAACCTTTTCTCTCTTGTTAAGCTAGTTAATTTTGATTTGTGCAAGGGCATTGGTGAGTGCGTAATGCTACAAGTAACTTTTTATCTCTCAAGGTAGTAAACTTGAGCTTGAAAGGCTTATAGCGCCTAGAGCTACAGATAACAACCTGTCGTCCTAAAAGATATGTTATGCCCTTGTGGTACACTCAATGCGATATTTGAAGGTGTATCCACGGAAGCTTTGCGTCCCAGTCGTCTTCGAAGATCTGCACGTACGTGCTGTGGGCAAGTGCAAGCCGCTTCGCATATGCGACATTACTTAATGACCAATGCCTGTGCAAGAAGTCTCTTTTGTATTTACGCCTTGTTGAATGTAAAACTTAGTTTTTACTAACTCCATCTATATTTAGCGCCTACAAACAAGAAGGGTGTAGCTCAAGCTGCAACTTTCTTTTCGCTTCAATTGAGGGCTAGCACCGTGGGTTAGCAATTCTAAACTAAGTTGAAATAGAAAACTGGAGTTTTATGCCCGTTCTCTTTTCCCTTTCTACATTGACCCAAAAATTGATTGTTCAAAAATAGTATTTCAAAAACTGCGAGTTTCAATAGCGTGGCTGTACAAGGCGTAATAAATTTGCCGTATCCTATGCTCGAAGTGGATGCAGTTTAGGTACGATGCCCGAAATTGATAATTTATTTTTGTCAGAGTTGAAAAGATAATTAAGCTTCAGGCTAATTTGTTTTTTGTCTTTTATACTATTATGTAAAGAAGAATACATAGCTGCTGTACTCAAAAAATTTCAATAAGAAATGCTAATCTTATCTACTCCTTACTTTTTAGTTGATAAAAAGAGCTAAAGATAAGTTTAAGCTTGTAGTACGCA
>JBCCNG010000048.1:0-13265 GCA_039025955.1 Cyanobacteria bacterium P01_C01_bin.72
AGTTTTTCAGCAAGCTTTAACTAATGTCAACTATTAACCAGACAAAAGTAGTTTCAGATAATTTTGCCATATTTTCTATTTTTTACAGCATTGCTTTGTGGCTAGAAATGTCGGAAAGATGGGATACACCATGGGCAACTGTAATTACCTTGGCTTTATTATTATTTATCTCTCTTACTAAAATAAACCGAGTCAAGTTCAGCCTGTTTTTAATTCTCAATACAGCTTATTCTCTATATTTTCATTTTCCTGAAGTTGCAAATCATGTCAATTTAATTATTTTTGCCAATCTGGCTATTTTAGTTACTATCGCCTACGGTTATTTACGCCAGAATCAATTTAACCAGTCCCATGATTTATATCGAGCGATCGCTTCTCCTTTGAGAGTTTCTCTGATTGCTGTTTATTTCTGGGCAGGATTTCACAAGCTGAATAGTGCTTTTTTAGATCCGCAATTTTCCTGTTCTAACTCCATGTTCTTAGGAGTACTTGAGGTACTAAAATCTACTATTCTGGGGATTCCTGCTGCTTTAGTCTTGGGAGCGATCACCATTACTTTTATTAGCAAAGTTATTCCTGTCCGAGCTATTAATCTAGCCCAACAAAATAGCAAATGGTTATTAATTATTCTTGCCCTGTGCCTGGCTGCTGCGGGGATAGCTATAGGCGCATTATTCTATTTTGAGCTGACTGGTTCTCTTTTTTCGGCTTTCGTTTTAGCTACCTCAATTATGGTGCTGCTGTGGGAGTTAATGGGAGCACTAATGATGTTCATCCCCCGACTGCAAGTAATCATATTCATCTGGTCGATGTTGATGCACTTGGTCTTAGCTCCAATTGGCTTTGTAGATTTTGGTTCTCTAGCTTTTGCCTTCTGGCTAACTTTTATTCCCCCTAATTATGTTGAGTGCCTACAACAAATGCTAACGATACCTGGGTTACAGTGGCAAATAGATCGCAGCTTAATTTATTTATTGATTAACATCATAGTTGGTTTGATTTCGGGACTATATTACTTAGCCTATCCCGAATTTAATATTAATGAGAGCGCAGGAGTTTTATTTATGATTGCAGTTTTAATTGTTATTTATCCTGTGGTAAAAAAACTAGTCGATGAACCAAATTCTTGGCGAGGAGTAAAGATTATTGATCGTAAAATGCCCAAGTTTATGTATCTATTTATCTTTTTCTTATCAGTTTACGCCGCAACCTCTTATTTAGGATTGCGTACCGCCGGCAACTTTTCCATGTTTAGTAATTTGCGTACCGAGGGAGAGACGAGCAATCATCTACTTTTAGGCAATAACCAGCTCAAGATATGGAACTATCAAGAAGACGTAATTAAAATCCTCGAAATTGACGACGAGAGCGCCAAAATCGGACATAAGTACCGCCCCTTACAAGACCATTTCCTACCCGCTGTCGAATTCAAAAAGCTAGTTCATAAGTGGACAAAGGCAGGCTACACGGTTCCTCTCACATACGAATACGGCGATCGCATTTATCGTACTGACAATGTTGTCAATGATCCCCTGTGGCTTACTCCTAAGCTTAATTGGGAAATGAGACTAATGGACTTTCGGGTGATTCAGCCTGATAATGGCGAACCGAATTATTGCAGATGGTAGTTTTTTAGTTTTTAGTAACTTCACCCAAAGAAACACACAATCCCCAATACCTAGTCTCCATCTCATGAATTCTTCACTACCTAAACCCCATCGTCGTCAGTTTGTCATTGGTTCAGCGTCTTATTTAGCACAAGCAGACTGGCAAAGCGATCGCCTGTCTCATAATCGCTGGCTTTCTTACAGTCGAGATCTGAGAATTTGTCGGGCAACGGATCTCGATGGTGTGGAGTGGATTTTACTGGGGATGGCAATTGAAACTACCGCTGAGATTGAGCCGAAGGAGTTAATCTCCCAGCTTTCTACTGCTGAAGTTAGCGATCGCTATTATGGTTGGGCGGGGCGTTGGCTGTTAATCGGCGACAGTCAGATTCATCTTGATGCCAATGGTTTATTGGGCTGTTTCTACGGTGAAAAGACTCCAGGGGATATATGGTTATCCAGTAGCCCTGTTTTACTCGCGCAAATATTGGCTCTAGATTCCCCAGATAAACGAGTTCTAGTTTATGGCAAAGGGATGACTTGGTATACTCCACCCCGTTCAGGCTTTCCGCAAATCAGACGGCTGTTAGCCAGTCAAACGATCAGCTTTATCACTGGGGCAATATCTCCGCGTCCTTTGATGCCCGAAATAATATCTAAAATTGATGGAGATCGCCATTACTCAGAGACAATTACTTTAATCGAGAATGCTTTAGTTACCGCCTTACGCAATCTTGGCAAACAACAACAGCCTCTATATCTGGGCTTAACTGGAGGTTATGATTCTCGCCTCATGTTGGCGATCGCTATGAAAGCAGGAGTTAACTTTACTACTTTTACCAGAGTTGCCGCCCGAATGTCTGGTGCAGATCGGATTTTGCCCCCCAAGCTAGCCAAACAGTGCGGCATACCTCATACTTTTTTACGTCAGCAACCACCTCCAGAACAGCAGCAGAGAAGACAGCTAGTAAGACAACATGCGGGCAATAATGTCTCTGATGGGGATGCCGAACCCTTTGTGATGGGAGTGCGTGACAAACTCAAGGGAATTTCCTTCGGTGGACATGGTTTTGCGATCGCCAGTGGGTTTCATACTTTACGGCAACTGCCAGCAACTTTTACCGTCGATCAAGGTGCAGTACAAATTGCGGAGTTATTCGACGAACCTGCTGATTCATCCGCAGTTAGCGGCTTGCAAGAGTGGCTATCCTGGATCGAGCAACATCCCCAACCCCATTTAGACTGGCGCGATCGCTTTTTTCTCGAACAGCGACAAGCTGGATGGTTGAGCAGTAAAGAACAGGTATACGACCTCACCGATTTAACCAGATTTCCCGTTCTCAATGCATCCCGAACCTACTCCCTGCTGTTGAGTATTCCCCCAGCTAAAAGACTGGGTTCATTAGTACAGGTAGCCCTTCTCGAACGCCTTGCGCCGCAACTGTGCCAATATCCTTTTAATCCTACCAACGACAAATTCAATCGCTGGTTAAGGCTGGCGATCGCTACGAGAGATAATCCGCGCTCTTTATATCGAAAACTCAGCAAACTGTTGGGCTTAAGAGCAAAATCTTAGCCAGCTAGAAAGTTTAATTTTCATAGTTTAATTTTCGTGAAACTTGCCGAATACGAGCAGTCAGAGCTGATAGGGTACTTAAAGTTGTCTAATCTCAGTTCAACCTGAAGGATCATCCATTTCGCTGTCACTAAGAACAATTTGCATGACTATCAAGCAAGTACCTCAAAAAAATAAACTGTGGCTAGCCGCAATTAAACCGCCGATTTATAGCGTGGCGATTGTCCCCATTGCGGTAGGTACGGCGATCGCCTTTGCCGCAACGGGAGTTTTTGATGCTCAACGTTTCGTTACCTTTTTAGGTGCAGCCCTCTTAATTATTGCCTGGCTAAATCTCAGTAATGATGTTTTCGATTCAGAGACAGGCATCGATATCAATAAAGCTCATTCAGTAGTCAATCTGACGGGGAACAAAAACCTCGTATTTTGGATTGCCAACTTCTGTCTCATCCTCGGCATTGGCGGGATTATAGCTTTGTCCTGGTGGCAACAAGATCCGACAGTAGTAATATTGATTTTGGGATGCATCTTTCTCGGCTACACCTATCAGGGACCACCGTTTAGACTGGGCTATTTAGGTTTAGGAGAGATAATTTGTTTCTTTACTTTTGGCCCTGGGGCAGTTGCCGCAGCCTACTACGCTCAAACTCAGGCGTTTTCACGCAATAGCCTAGTTATTTCCAGCATTATTGGCATAAGTACTTCAATCATTCTCTTTTGCTCTCATTTTCATCAAATTGAAGATGATTTAGCAGCAGGGAAGAAATCTCCTCTTGTGCGTTTGGGAACAGCATTAGGAGCAAAAGTTTTAAATTTGGCGATCGCCAGTATTTATGCTTTAACCGTAATTTTCGTCCTGACAGGGATTTTGCCCCAGCTTTGTCTGGTGGTTTTTGCCAGTCTCCCTTTCGCCTATAAACTAGGAAAACACGTACAGCAAAATCACGATTGTCCTGCTAAAGTTAGCAACAGCAAATTTGTGGCGATCTATCTTTATCTTTCTAGTTCATTACTACTCATAGTTGGCTTAATTTTTAATTCTTATGTCTAAAAAAGTAATTCGTACTGCTCAAGCACCAGCTCCCGTAGGTCCTTACAATCAAGCGATCGCTGCTTCTGGTCAAATACTGTTTGTGGCGGGGCAAATTCCCTTAAATCCTCAGTCGGGAGAAATTGTGGGACAAGGAGACATCACTGCTCAAACTATGCAGGTAATGGTCAATCTTGAAGCAATTCTGACTGAAGCTGGAGCGAAATGGGAGAACGTCGTGAAAACTAGCGTTTTTCTCTCAGATTTGGCTAACTTTACTCCCATGAATCAAGTCTATGCCCAATATTTTGCCGAAGATACTGCCCCAGCACGTGCCTGCGTCGAGGTTTCTCGTCTGCCTAAAGATGTTTTAGTCGAAATTGAATGTATTGCCGTCGTTGATGCCTAACAAAAAAGCGATCGCCGATTCATAAGACAAAATTATGAGGGCGATCGCGACTTAAGATAACTATACAAGCAGTTTAGAAACGGTTGTTTCTGCCACCACTACGATTTTCGCGGGGTCTAGCTTTGTTTACCTTGAGCTGACGGTTCATCCATTCTGCTCCATCTAAAGCTTCAATGGCTTTATCTTCGTTGGCTTCAGATTCCATTTCCACAAAGGCAAATCCTCTCGGACGACCAGTTTCGCGATCGCTAGGAATATGAACTCTTTTAACTGTTCCATATTCTGTAAAAACTTCGTTTAAGTCTTCTTGATTGACTTCGTAAGATAAATTACCTACATAAATTGACATATTTTGTTCGTCTGCTCAATGAGTGTTGTGTTTAGAGAGACAGAATTACTGGTAAAGAAATAGCTCAATACTTTATGGAAAAAACCCTTAGATACTGGATAAAAACTTAATCGTTAATCTGTTCATTCTCATTCCTAACAATAACACTATTATCGAAATTAGAATCAGCTCTCAAGAATTGTCCAGTTTTGTGACTATTTTTTACTGTTTTTATCAAGATAAAAATTAGTTTTGAGTCAGGCAGAATATCTTGGATTAATTACAGCAACTTCCAGCCTGGTAAAGATTTGAGCCTCTAGAAAATAATTTCTTGGCTCAACAACAAAAGAATTGTTTCGCGATTGCCAGAAAATTGTTATTTTTTATTGAGGTTGACTGACAAGCTGACGATATTCCGCCTCTGTGTAGATGTCGCCATCATCAATGATGCGATCAGTGAAGACAATCCCGTTAAGATGATCTAGTTCGTGCTGAAAAATACGGGCGATAAAGTCAGTCAGAATCTCCTGTTTGACTTCTCCTGAAGCTGTGGTGTATTCCACCTCAATCTGCCGATAACGAGGAACTAAACCTCTAGTGTTAGGTACACTCAGGCATCCTTCCCAATCCTTCACAACTTTTTTGCTGTGGGACAAAATACGCGGATTGATCATTGCCGTCGGTGTCATAGTCGGGGCAAAAGGATAGCGATCGCTAGGATGGGAAGCGATGATAATAACCCGCTGGGCAAAACCAATTTGCGGCGCGGCGATACCAACTCCCCGATGAGCAGAAGCAGTGTCAATTAACCGTTCAATAAGTTCTACAATATGAGGAGCGGCAACTTTTTCAACAGCTTGGGCGGGACTTCTCAGTATTGGTTCGCCAATCTGGGCGATCTTGGTAACGCTCATACAGTTTGCTTAAATTGAGATTTTCTTAATTTCAGACCAACAAGATCAATAATAAAATTCGAGAGCAAAAGTTACTCATTGAAATATATTGTCTCTCAAGAGAGTTGGGACGAATTGAAATAGATAGTAAATATTACCGTTCTCATCCAACTCTACTGGTAGAATTTTATATCATCCTTACTGGTCAAATAATAGAGTGGCAATTTCTGCGGAGCAATTATGGGAAACAGTTCTAGAACTTCTCAAAGAAAGGTTAAGTCGCCCTACCTTTGAGACCTGGATTCAGAATACTACTGTAGAAAGCTTTGATGCCAAGGGAATAACGATTGTCACTCCTAACGCTTTTGTGATGAGTCATTTACAAAAGCACTACCGAGAAATGCTCGCCGATGCCGTTGAAGAAGTTACGGGAAAACCCCTGGAAATTTGCCTGAAGTCTTTGCAGGGAAAAAATTTAGCATTTTTAACTCAGCCCGCTGATTTTAATCAGTATCAGCAAAAATCTGGCTCTAAGAAAAATTCTCTTAAAGCGAATAAATTAAATCCCAAATATAGTTTCTATAGCTTTGTGGTTGGTCCCACCAATCGCATGGTACATGCCGCATCTTTGGCGGTGGCAGAATCTCCTGGGCGAGATTTTAATCCTTTGTTTCTCTGTGGTGGGGTTGGATTGGGCAAAACCCACCTGATGCAGGCAATTGGGCATTATCACCTAGAAATTAATCCTGATGCCAGAGTATTTTATGTTTCTACTGAACAATTTACTAACGATCTGATTGCGGCGATCCGTAATGACGGTATTCAAGCCTTTCGGGAGCATTATCGCACCGCCGATATTTTGTTAGTAGATGATGTTCAATTTATTGAAGGTCAAGAATATACTCAAGAAGAATTTTTTCACACTTTTAACACCCTGCACGAAGCAGGAAGACAGGTCGTCTTAGCCAGCGATCGCCCACCTCAGCAGATTCCTAAGCTCCAAGAACGTCTTAGCTCGCGCTTTTCTATGGGTTTGATTGCCGATGTTCAAGTCCCTGACTTGGAAACCCGCATGGCTATTTTACAAAAGAAAGCTGAATATGAAAATGTCTGTCTACCCAGAGAAGCAATCGAATATATTGCCACTCAATATACTTCTAATATTAGAGAATTAGAGGGAGCATTAATTAGAGCGATCGCCTATATCTCCTTATCTAACTTATCCATGACCGTGGAAAACGTTGCTTCTGCTTTAAATCCGAAGGTTGAGCAGATTACTGCTTCTCCCGATACGATTTTAGAAGTGGCAGTAGAAATTCTTAAAGTCTCCGTGGAAGACTTAAGAAGCAGTTCTCGTCGTCGAGAAATCAGCAACGCCAGACATATTGCCATGTATCTCATGCGACAGCATACTGACCTTAGCCTACCCCGTATCGGTGAAAAATTTGGCGGCAAAGACCACACCTCGGTAATGTACAGTTGCGACAAAATCTCCAAACAGCTCAGAAAAGATCGAGCCTTGAATCAAACTATCTCTCTGTTGAGCGATCGCATTAATTTTGTCAGTCGTCAAAAGTTTCAAAATTAAGTTATGAGAATCGAACCGAACAGTTTCCTAGTTTTCCACAAGAAAAAGCCGATTTTTCTGGTTTATCCACAAGTTATCCACAGGTCACTTTTCAGATTTAACTCGTCAAGGGAGATTAAAGATTCGCTAAAGTCGCCAAGCAGAGTTAAAAGCAGTTAAAGAGTGAAGTTAAATACTAAAATCTGAGCTAAATATGTCGCTGCACCTCGGACTTAATTTGCTGGGTAGGATTAAAGATTCCATAAAGTAATGGGAAAAAGTTAAGACTAGTTAAGGGATAAGGTTAATTACTAAATTCCCGATCAAATGTAGTTTTAATTATTATGCCAAGCTTATGGAAACAACGGTCAATTATTCATTACGCCTGATGTGAATTAGGAAAAAGTGAGGAAAAGACAGAAGATGGAAGTTACCAAGCTGTCCATCAAAAAATCTTTCCTCATGAATAGCATAGACTTTGAGAGCTTAATCATCACAATATTTGTTCTTGTAGATGATTGGTATCAAATAGAGGGAAAAGCTTTGAAAACTTTGTCGCCAGGAGCTAAAGCCGAGATGAGCGACAGTGAAATTATGACTTTGGCATTGGTGATGGATTATCTACCGTTTCCAGGTGAAACCCAATTCATAGGTGCAGCGCCAAGGGCGCAGATCGTCGTCTTCGACGACTGGAAGGCTTTGCCTTCGCTTCGAGCTAATTATGGACAGTGGTTTCCCAACTTACTATCCCAAAGTCAGTTTAATCGACGTTTGCGGAGGTTAGGACAAATGCTAGAAACACTACGCAGAAATGGGGTTCTGTAATTGGGAGGGAAAAATGCAGATAGCTTTGTGATTGATACAAAACCAATTCCCGTGATGGGATATCGAAGAAGCAAACGTCACAGCGATTTCTACGGGAGTGCAAGTGCGGACGCGATGCGTCCTAGTCGTCGTAAGACGACGATCTGCGCGAATGCGCTGCGTTATTGTGCTGCTAGAAAAATGAAGTATTTCGGCTACAAGTTGGTCATGCTCTGTACTCTTAAAGGATTACCTGTTGCCTACGAATTAGTCTCAGCCAACACTGACGAGCGCAAGTCAGTCGAAGGAGTTTTAGAAACTGTTCGCAATAGTGATATTTACGGGGATAAAGGTTTTATTGGTCAAGACTGGCAACAGCAAATCGCTAGTTCTACAGGTAATCGCATTTGGACAATACATCGCCAAAATCAGCATCATCAAAATTCATCCAGCTTAAAACGCTTGATTAGTCGAGTAAGACAAAGAATCGAAGGCGTTTTTCATGAAATTCAAAATACTGGTCGTAATCCCAAACGACTGTTAAATAAGACTGTTGGCGGTCTTGCTACTCATCTAACTGCCAAGATTGCTTCTCATACATTGCGCCTTCTTCTTCGCGAGCGGTTTGCGATGGATGTCTTGACTTTGGAGTTTGTTACTCCTTCCTAAAATTTAATTCACATCAGACGTACTGAGGGAGAAATAATATAAGTCTCCAGTTACTTTTGAGAATTGGTATGAGTAACCTAAAAGGGGAATATTAGTTATCAATGGACAATTGATAATTGAGATGATGCCTAAACTATTGGTTGTTACAACAGTCCCGATTACCATTCGCAGTTTCATACTTCCCTTCATTCAGCACTTCAAAAGTTTGGGTTGGCAAGTAGACGGTATGGCACAGGGAATTAACGAAGATCAAGCTTGTGTGGAAAATTGCGATCGCCTCTATGATATTCAGTGGTCGCGTAATGTGTTTGATCCGCGCAATCTTTTGACAGGCATCTCACGGGTAAAGGAAGTCGTAGCCCAGGAAGACTACGATCTAGTTCATGTGCATACGCCAATTGCTGCTTTTGTCACTCGCTATGCTTTAAAAAGTAACCAAAAAATCAAAGTTATCTATACGGCTCACGGGTTTCACTTTTATCAGGGTGGTAGCTTAGTTAAAAATGCGCTCTTCTTCAATCTCGAAAAACTGGCGGGAGCCTGGACTGATTATCTAATCACTATTAATCGGGAAGACGAAACCGCGGCAAGAAAGCATAACTTTCTGGCTGCTGACAGAATTTACTACACCCATGGTATTGGTGTCGATACAGATTATTATGCCTCGGGAAAAATCACACTAGAAGGGAGCCAACAGATACGCCAAGAATTGCATCTGTCGGATACCGATACTTTACTTTTATCTATCGCCGAATTTACTCCCCGCAAACGACATTCAGACCTGCTCCACGCTTTAGATCAAGTAGCTAATCCCCATCTGCATTTAGCTTTGGCAGGTGAAGGCAAAACTCAGCTCAAGATGTTAAAACTGGCAAAACGGTTAAATATAGTCCAACAGGTACATTTTCTCGGCTACCGCCAGGACATTCCCTCTCTAATCCAAGCCGCTGATGCTGTCTTACTCGTCTCCCAGCAAGAGGGCTTACCCCGCAGCATTATGGAAGCCATGTGTTTAAATACCCCCGTCATTGGTTCCAGCATTCGTGGAACAAGGGATCTATTAGCCGATGGCTGTGGTTTATTAGTTGAGTTGGGAAATATCGATGCCTTAGCCCAAGCTATGATTCAGATAGTGGAAAAGCCTTGGCATTTGGCAGAGATGGCGATTAAAGCTCAAGTCAAAATCCAGGATTATGATCTAAAACAGATTATTCAGCAATATCACGATATTTACTCCTTGGCATTGAACATTAGACATTGAGCATTAAACATTGAGCATTAAACGCCTAATGTGAATTAAAATAACCAACAAGGTCGGGTATAAACAAAGAAATTGCGTAACTCAGAGGTTACCATAGTTTGCCTATTGAATAACTAAAAAGCTGATAGCTGATAGCTGATAGCTATATGCGTAGCGGTATCCTTTAGGACGAGCTAATAACCTATAAAGCAAAGCTAATTCACATTAGGCGTATTATAGTATTTTGGTTTCACGCCTGCTTGTCTTTCCAATAAATAAACATAGGGTAGTAGGGGAATAGGGAAGTAGGGATTTATATTTTGCGTTTAATTTAGGCTGACCTACCTATTTCTGTATTATTAGGCGTACTATATAAAAAATCTAAGATTCTGATTCTTGTCTCGCTAAAAGCACAGGACAAGGGGCTTTAATGCGAATATAGTCTGACAGAGAACTACCCAATAAACGTTCGATATCGGGCAGGCTTTTGGCAATAGAAGGACGACGTTCTGGAGAACCAAGGACTAGCAAATCGATATTTCTGGCTTCGGCTAAACTACAAATCTTTTGTGCTGGTCTACCTCCCGTTACTAAGCAGCGATAATCTAGACCCATACGTTTTACTTTAGCGATCGCCGGAGCTAAGATGGGATTGTTCTCCATCTCTTCTTGAGAGAGATTAATGCTGGGATCTAAGTCGGGGTTGACTCTAGTGAGAAAGATTTCGGCATCTTGATAACCTTGAAGCAAAGAAAGTGCGGTGTCTAAAGCAAAGTTAGCCGCAGGAGATTTATCCATCGCTACCATAACTCGTTTTAGCTTCTTGACGTAGATATCGTCCTTTACCAGCAGCATCGAGCGTTCAGTCAGTTGAAAGACATACTGGCTGACAGAATTACTGAGAATAGACTGTAGCTTGCCTAATCCCCGAGAACCCATAATAATCAAATCAGCATTTATTTCCTGTGCCACCTTGAGGACGGTAACTTTGGGGTCACCTTCCTCTATCTTGCAGCTTGCCTGATCACAATTTGTGCCGATTTTCGCCGCTACCTGGTTTATTTTTTTCTCCGCATCTTCTTTAACTGCCAACTCTTCTTGAGTAGTTCTGGGCGAAATTACTTTTAAAATTGATACTTGAGCATTTTTTGTAGCGGGAAGCTCTAATAGTATTTTGAGCATATCTTGAGCATTTTCTGCCCCAGAATCAGCATATAGAATTTTGTTAAGCATCTGTAAATTTACATTTTGATTTAATACTCGATGTATTTAGATTACTGCTAATGCTGACCCCCAAGATGACAAGGGCTTATAAATCTTAATGACTCAAGCTTGGTTTACTATAGTTTTGATTGATTAGTCGCTATTAAAATATTAAAAGGCGATCGCCTTAGCGTACAAGCGATCGCACGAATCAATGATTCAGTTCTGTATAGTATCCGTAGACTAGGAAATCTAGCGGATTTGAGAAGAGGCGGCTTCCGAAATTCCTGGTAGTTCAGCATATTTACCCTGTACAGACAGAACCATACAGAAAAAACAGGCAGCAACACTACCCATAAAAATAGTGTTAGACAGGGTTTCTCCCAGTAAACTTCGTGCGCCCAAGGCAGGATTTAAGACCCCCATAATTAAGCTAAAGAGGATCTGAATAATATTAATTAGAATTGCCTGCATCCCATTAAAACGCAGAAAGTAGCTCACCTTTTCATTTCTCACAACTCCCAACCATAGACCAAAGAAAATGATCAGGCTGGCAAAGGGTAAGGTGTTAGTAACGCCATAAAGAGCAATCAGAGGCGAGAAAAAGGGCGCAAGCCAGGGAAACTGCGATAATAGAATAATTCCGAAGGGTAAAGAGTAAACCAGGGGAAATAAATAGATTAAAGCGCCAAAACTACGGTCTTTGATATCCGTTTCAGGAGTATTCATAAAATATACGTTAGATAAATGCAGCAAATACTATTATCTTAGAGCGACGCTGAGTATTTGACATCTTTCAAGATTCGTCTTCACACACTCCTTCAATTACGTTGAGCGCTATTCTACAATCACCGTTTCTATTTGCGCGGCAGATTCGAGTAATTTATGAACGGGACATTTATCGGCAATTTCTCGTAGTCTTTGTTTTTGCTCGTCAGTCAAGTTACCAGTTAGATGAAGACGAACCGAAATGTGATATTTTCGATTCACTTGTTGATGCTTAATATCGACATCAACCCTCTCTAGTTCCCAATCTTTGCGCTCCGCATACATTTTTAAGGTAATTGCCTTACAAGAACCCAAACCTGCTAGTACTAGCTCTACAGGGGTTGCACCTGCATCATTACCACCAAGGTCTAAAGGTTCATCCGCAGTAAGTTGAAACTTATTATTGATATTAATATTCTGCCGATAGCGATCGCTTGTTGCCGAAACTTTAATTGGATACATAACCATAGATAGATTTTCCTTTACTCAATTTATTCCTGTTAATTGCGTCCAGCCATGACTCCCCCATCCACATCCCAAATTGCTCCTGTTACCCAATTAGCTTTGTCTGAAAGGAGGTAAATCACAGCTTCTGCAACATCTTCTGGAGTTCCCACTCGACCAGTAAGATGGAAGTCATTGAATCCTTGCAGGGTAGAATGTACTTCTTCTTTCGGCATAAAACCTTCATAAATTGGCGTTTCTACCACAGCAGGAGATACCGCATTAACTCGAATCTTGTGTTTTGCCAATTCCATTGCTAGGTGCTGAGTCATAGAATGTAAACCTGCTTTTGCCATAGAATAAGCCGAAGATGGAGTTGCTGCTACTGCCTGTTTTGCCCACATCGAACCAATATTAACTATCGCACTCGGTTGGCTATTGGCGATCGCATTTTTGGCGAATGCTTGAGTGATAAAGAAAGTACCTTTATTCAGATCGAGATACAGGTCATAGTCTTGTTCGTGATGCTCGACAAAAGGTTTGGGCAGAAAGACTCCTGCTGCATTAACTAGTGAAGTAGCGTCGCGATGATTGGTATCGATGTGCTCTATTAAATCTTTGGTTTGTCCTCTATCGGCAATATTCGCTAGTTCTCCCAAAACCTTCCCATACTTGCTGAGTTCGGATACAGCCTGATCTAGTTTGGGTTGACGAGAGCCAACAATCA
>JBCCNG010000049.1:0-13161 GCA_039025955.1 Cyanobacteria bacterium P01_C01_bin.72
CAACTATTTATAGTTAGTTGAAATTCTCAAAAACATGAGATATAACAGCATATATGTGACTTGAAACATTGTCATTAATTAATTTTAGTAATAAATAAAGCGTGTAGGTTAAAACCTAATCGATTAGGCTTTAGCTGAAAAACCTTACTCAAGATTTTTTGTGCTTTATTAAATTAACTATTGCTTGTAAGTGTATCTATATCTGTTGCTATGAATTTATGCGTATACTAACTATTACTTGCTCTGCTCTCTTATTTTTGCCTTTGCTAAAGTCAAAAGTTTGGGCAAAACCAGTAGATCAAATTAAATCAGACAATCAATCTCTAACGACAGAAAAAGATAGATTACCAGAGTCTAAAGACGCTGTTACTGCTAATAATTCCTGGAATAGTTCTAACGATAAAGAGCTAGAAGAAGTAAAATTTCAGCTACAAAATATTGGCGATCGCAATTTTACTCCTAGTCGCGGTGTACCCTCTCTAACTATTTCTAATCCTTTTGGCTTTGGTGCAGATCGGGGTTTTTATAGTGGTCTTAGTTATCAGGTTGATACCCGTGGAGGACTCGATGATGAAAACGATGGTGATGCTACCTGGGGTTTTGGGGTTGGTCTTGGTAATGCACAGAAGTACGTTGGTGCAGAATTGAGCTATAACCTGGCTAGTTTTGGGCAAAACGGACGAGATTTTGGTTCGGGGGGATTTAACCTGAAGCTACATCGCAAGATTGCCCATGGTTGGGGCGTCGCCGCTGGCTGGAATAGTTTTTTGTCTCTTGGTGATGATAACGATCTCAATGATTCTCTTTATCTTGCCACGACTAAAATCTTTAGAACCAGAAAAAATGTTAATTCCGCTTTTAGCCGCGTCGGTGCAACTGTCGGTGTAGGCAATGGTCAATTTCGGACTGAAGATGATATCAACAACGATAACGAGAGCGTTAATGTTTTTGGTAGTTTAGCCCTGCGTGTTGTTCGTCCCGTCAGTTTTGTTGCTGAATGGTCTGGACAGGATTTAGGGATGGGGGTTTCCGTCTCTCCTTTTCGGACTGTTCCTCTAACCGTTAATTTAAGCGCCAGAGATCTTGTCGGTGCAGGAGATGGCGCTCGTTTTGTAATGGGAGTAGGTTCTTCATTCTAGCTGTAGATATTAGCTTGTAAAGATTATTAGGAAGCTCAAACATGGACAAGAAAAAATTAATCTGGCTGGGTTCTTTTGTCACCGCAGGAATTGTTACCTGCAACTCAGTCTTAGCTCAAACCAATCAGTCTGATACTTCTGGCGGTCAAACTTTTAGCTCTCCCGCCATACAAATTGATAGTCAAAATGGAAACGGTATTCCCCCAACGACTCAGTTCAACCCAGCTACAGGAGAAGTGATTGGCGGTGGAATTGACACTCCAGTTCGGTTAAACGCGACCGCAAATAATTCAGGTAAAGCAAGTGGTGTTGCCAATCAAACAGGTGATGTTGCCAATCAAGCAGGTGATGTCGCCAATCAAACAGGTGATCTTGGTTGTTCCCGAGATATCTGCATCAATAATGACAGTCAGCCAAGAGAAGTTACTCTCAACGAAGTAGCTGATGCTCTGAACGCTGCTTTAGAAAAATCTTTAGACAATTTAGCCGCAGCCGAAAACAATGCTCAGCTAGCAGATGCCGCCCCCAGGAAAATCGCCAGAAGGAGCGCCGTCAGTGATCAAGAGATTAGAGCCTGTGTTAACCCGGTTTTTGAAGCACAAGATCTGGTCGAGAGACAGCTTGCAGAATCAGAGAAATTCATTGAACAAGTAAATCAAATCGAACCGCAAAAAAATATTTGGTAATTAGGAGGAATATCATGAAGCGATCGCTAACTACAGTAAAATTATTGTCAGGTAAGGTACTCGGTATTTCTCTCGGCGCGTTAGGCATCCTTAATCTCTTGTGTGTTGCCGCATCTGCCGATGTAGTGGGGAATCAGGGGATTCGATTTAGCGAAGATACGATTGTTGAATTTGAATTTATTGAGTCTCATGGCGCATATCAATCTACCTTTGGGGTAATCGATCTCGATTCTTGTCAAACCAGTACTGCGGGAGTTATTGACTTTGATTCCTGTGCGCGGACTCCTCTCCTATCTGAAGTCAAAGCTTCGGATAAATTTGATACCGTATATCGTCGTTCCACTTACGAAACCGACCTTCAAGAGGCTCGCAATAACGACTTTTTGGGCAGTCCAGGAGATACAGTTCCCGACTTTGAGCAGGAATTTATCTTTGAAGGCAACAAACCTTATGCTTTCTATCTGGAATCTGAGTTTGACGGTAAACCAGCAGGAACAGTTTACACGACAGATTTGATCAATGCTCGTGGTAATCGTCAGGCACTATTTAATGAAGAAGGATTGACCGCCACTGCGGTAGCTAAACGTCGTAACAATCCTGCTTTTGATGTTAATAAGTTTGACTATCTGGTTAACGGTGGTTTGTTGATCAATTTTGATGATACTGGTTCAACTCTGGTTAAGACAGAAGACGAAGACGTAGATTTTGATGATTTTATCGTTGGCATGGGTGGCGGAGCTCTCTGTAACTATGATGATCTAGATGACGATATTACGGATGAGATTGATCTAGAACATAGTGTTTCTCAGCCAGCAAAATAATTATTACACCGCGTCCAGTTTGAGTGTAAGGTACGGCGAAGCAGCCTTCTTTGAAGGCAGATCGTCCTATCCTAAAGGATTCCCTTCGGTCAAGGATACACTCAATGTTACAAGTGCAAGCCGCTTCGCATATCGTCTGCGAGCGCCTTGCGCTCTGGTTGCCGAAGGCAACACTGGTGCTTCGCACCGCACGACTGGGCGCTACGCGCCGCCTTCTCCTTGTACAACTACGCTGTTGAAACCCATTATTCGGAAGTTAACTTTCGAACAATGGGTAATGTCAGTTAATTGTTAAGAATCAAATGATAAAGTCGTTCTAATTAATTTCAATACCATACAAGTTATTAGCTCGTAGGTAGTAGGTAGTAGGTAGTAGGTAGCAGTAATAGTACGATACTTAAAATCAGATGGTTTCTATTTAGAATGACTATAAAACATAATTTTCGTAAGTAATATCAAGATTACGCTGACTCCAAACTTCCTCACGACGACCAAAGGCAATAATTTTCTTATTCAGAAGTAAGATATCGCTATAGTTATTGATACTTGCTCCTAAATCGTGGCTTACTACCATGACAATTTTTCCTTGCTCTTGTAACTCATGAAAAATTTCAAAAATGATATTTTCCGTTTTCCGATCCACACCTACAAATGGTTCGTCAAAAAAGAATATTTCTGCTTGTTGAGCTAAGCTACGGGCGAGAAAAACTCTTTGTTGCTGCCCGCCAGAAAGTTCGCCGATTTGTCTATTTCTTAAATCCCAAATTTCTACCTTTTTTAATGCCATTTTCACCAGTTCCCGCGACTGACGAGAAGGATAGCGAAATAAACCGGTAGGAATTGTCCTCGCCATCATCACCACATTTTTCACCTTGACTGGATAATCCCAATCAATTTGCGATCGCTGTGCAACATAAGCAACTTTATTCAATTTATGCTTGAGGGGATTACCTCCCAGGGTAACTACACCATTAGTTGCTGGAATCAAACCCAACATCGATTTAATCATGGTGCTTTTCCCTGCTCCATTTGGTCCGAATACACCGATTAATTGACCAGGCTCTAAATTAAAGTTAACTTCTCTAAGTGCATAATTACCTCGATAAGAAACCGACAGGTTTTTGACCTGCAACATCACGCAAAAAACCCCATTCGCTAAATCAATAAAAATTATTATTTGTAAATTTAATCTATATTAATCCAAATTAATTGAGAAGGTATATAGTTAAAAGTATATAGTTAACATTTACTTTGATTATCGCCTAAATCGCAATTAAACCATAATATTTTTTTAATTACAATTTAGGTTACAATTTACTCTAAAATATCTAAATAGAAAACTATATTGAAATATCTTTTTTGCAGTTATACAGTATTCTATAACATAATATATTTGGATAAAAAATTATTCGTCTAAATACAAAAGCATTAAAATCCTGTATGCTGTATTGAAAATCATTCTCAATTGTTTTGCTATTCTATATCATAAGTGATATTCACAGTATATTTCCAAGGTAAAGTGATCAAATTATTACAAACTAGTTCTCGCAAACTTGCGAGCATAGCAGCTTTGAGTGCAGTCGTAATTTTGACTGGGTGTAACTCTACTCAAAGCGAAAACACCAACCAAACAACAGGTGCAGGAGAAACTACCGCTCAATCCGCAGCTGGTGATGATGGAAAACCAAAAGTTGTCGCTTCCTACAGCGTCATCTGTGACATGGTAGAAGAAATTGGTGCTGACATAATAAACAGCAATTGTTTGATAGATTACGACCAAGATCCCCACACCTATGAAGCTAAACCCTCAGACCGTAAAGCAATTGAGGATGCAGATGCAGTCTTTTATGCAGGGTTAAATTTTGAACCTTCCATTGTCGAGATGTCAGAAGCAACCCAAACTCCTGCACCAAAAATTCCTCTCCACGAACAAGCAACTGCCAATGTTATTCAAGTTGAGGAAGAAGGAGAAACAGAACCAGACCCTCATGTTTGGCATGATATTGACAATGGGAAAGAGATGGTAAAGTTAATCGGCGATACTCTCGCTCAGATTGACCCAGACAATGCTGATGCTTACAAAGCCAATACAGAATCATATAATGCTAGATTAGACCGACTCGATGGTTGGATTGAACAGCAAATTGCTTTAATTCCAGCAGACAAGCGTAAGTTGGTTACAACCCATGATGCGATGAGCTATTACGCGAGAGCTTACGGTTTAACAGTAGAAGGAACATTATTGGGAGTTAATACGGACGAACAACCCAGCGCAACTAGGGTCAAGGAACTCTCTGAGGAAATTAAATCCAAAGGTATCAACACTGTTTTTGCCGAGTTAACGGCTAATGACAAAGTATTAGAAGTAGTTGCCAAAGAAGCAGGGGTTGAAGTCACACCAAACCCCTTAATTGCTGACGGTATCGGTGCCAAAGGAACTCCAGAAGGAAGTTACACTGGTATGATTGAGTATAATACTTGCATTATCGTCAACAGTCTTAGCGATCAAGAATGTCAACCGTTTGAGGATTCTTAGGGTCGTGTCAGGGACTTCCAATAGATAAAATATCTATTTAACCATCGGTTCAGCCTTATGGGCTGAACCACCAGCAGTTACTGGGGAATGACAACAATTCTTGAATTTTACTCCCACATCATTCTCTAACTCTTGTACGAAAGGAGTTTTGTCAACTAGGAATTAGAGAAAAATTCAGCTAGACATAGCAAAAAATATAGTAAAAAGCTCAATCATACAGACATTTCTTATTGAACTTATAAATTTTTTTTCTTTGATTATTCTGATCATTAGAGGTATGATAACTCCTAAGTAATTCGGTTCTAATAGAGATCAGCTATTAGAAGTAATGGGGAAAGTTCGGTGTAAACCCGTCGCTGTCCCGCAACTGTGATGAGAATGTCAAAGCTCTCTAAGTCAGAATGCCCGCCGATGTTAACACTACAAAACAAATCAATCTGCGAGGTACAGATGTTTAAATACTTTCTAATTGCACAAATTATCAATTCTTTTACTACGACCTTTTCAGATACACAACGATTATCGAAGGCGTAGTTGTTAAATGCGACGATTTTCAGTTACTTCAGCTATCTTGCTCTCAATCTTGGCGATTAGATCGATTATTTTTCGTCACTGTTTGTTGAGAGTTTGATTTTGCTGAGGTATTGGAACACCAAATACTTAAATACCAATGCCTAACTATTACGAACGATTGGTTTGAGCTTTTTTGGAGTACCCAGACAACGGCAAGAATAAACCGTAGAAATATTAGATGGTGCGATCTCGAAGGGAGAGAGTCAACACAGGATTACACGACTCACCAAGGTCGAGAGCGCAGTATATTGCATCTCTAAGGTCTGCGATGTGTGTCCTAATACAAGCAAGTAAGTATCGCTTTAACTAGAAATAATAACTCTTTGATGATCGCCATAACACTACTAAATGATGTTTGTAGCAAAAGGACTAAAAGATGAATTCCCAGACTAAAAAACTGGATAGTTCGAGATTAATTAATTCACAACCCACTCTGAATACTTACATATTCTCATTCAAAGTACCGCCTAAAACATTTTCATTGGCTGCTTTGAGTCCGCTAAATTTATGGCAAACAGCAGGAGAAATGGTAAGTAATAGCAATAAGTGGCAGCTATTTCTAATTGCTATTGGTAGTGCCTGTAATATTATCTATCCCCATGTGCCTTTAGTCGGTTTTGCTGCGGTAGCTGGTAACACTTTGACTCGCAAAAAAGCACTTATTACTGTTACTAGTATCTGGTTTGCCAATCAGCTTTATTGTTTTACCATTAGCCAATATCCCCGTACTTTTGAGTCTTTCACTTGGGGGCTAATAATGGGTTTGGGAACACTGCTGATTACTTGGTTAATTACCCTAAAACCAAAATTTAGCCGTCGAAGTTTTCAGGGTTATTTACTTTGGTTAGCGATCGCTGTTGTGGGTGGATGTGCCATTTATCAAGGCAGTATCGTGCTGATTGCCCAGTTAATGAGTGGACATGGATTTAGCATCACAATTTTGTGGCAAATTTTCCTCAAAGATACTGTCTGGGCTGTTGTCTTATCAGCAATTCACTCTAGTCTTGTCTGGCTGGTAATACAGACTATACCAAACTATTCCCGTCTTTCTTTTTCACCCACCTACTCCTGGGGCTATTATCCCCCTGGTTGTGGAAGGAGAGCTTAATACCCTCTCAGGCAAACGCCTGGGATTTTGACTGAGGAAGCTACAGAGCTTATCGGCTCAAAGTCGCTTTGCGACGCTGGGGCTTTAGTGCTAACCCTTTGTCGGTGTTGACAACTCAATTTTATAGCAACAAATATTACGGTTTAAATTCAATGTACATATATTACGCCTTGGGATTTCTGATTTTACTATTAGTGGTTGGCATTGCCCTTTATCTAACCACTGCCCGCAGTTATGAATCTTCTGATACAGTCGCCAATTCCTATGATGAATGGACAGAAGACGGTATTTTAGAATTTTACTGGGGCGAACACATTCACTTAGGGCATTATGGTTCGCCACTGCAGCGTAAAGATTTTTTGCAAGCTAAAGCCGACTTCGTTAGCGAAATGGTCAAGTGGGGGGGTTTAGATAAATTACCGACCAAGACAACTGTTTTAGATGTCGGTTGTGGAATCGGTGGCAGCAGCCGTATCTTAGCCAAAGAATACGAGTTTGAAGTTACGGGGATTACTATTAGCCCCAAACAAGTACAACGGGCAACAGAATTGACCCCCCAAGGAGTTACTGCCAAATTCCAGGTAGATGATGCTTTAGCACTATCTTTCCCAGACAATAGTTTCGATGTGGTTTGGTCGATTGAAGCAGGTCCCCATATGCCAGATAAAGCTAAATATGCTTCAGAAATGATGCGAGTCTTAAAACCTGGAGGTATTTTAGTCGTAGCAGACTGGAATCAGCGCGATGACCGCACCTCACCCCTAAATTTCTGGGAAAAACCCGTAATGCGTCAGCTTCTAGACCAGTGGTCGCACCCAGCTTTTTCTAGTATTGAAGGCTTTTCCGAACTTATAGCAGAGACGGGATTAGTTGCAGGAGAGGTAGTAACAGCAGATTGGACGAAAGAAACTCTCCCTTCTTGGCTTGATTCGATTTGGCAAGGAATAGTTCGACCTCAAGGAATAATTAAGTTTGGCTTCTCAGGATTTATCAAATCATTGAGAGAAGTACCCACTATGTTGTTAATGCGGGTCGGTTTTGGTACTGGACTTTGCCGATTTGGCATGTTTCGCGCCCTTAAATCCGATTCTATAGAACAGTCTAGGGAGACTGCTCGCTCTCAAGTGATTGGGGCTTAAAAAAAATTGCAAATGGTTACTAATTTTGATTGTGATGTGGCTATTGTGGGAGGGGGAATTGTGGGTGCAACTCTAGCTGCTGCCCTCAAAAACTCTGGATTAAGTGCGATCGTCATTGAAGCTAATCCTTTAGAAGTAGCAGCAGCCAGGGAACAAGCCTATGCTCTTTCTCCTCTTTCTGGACGAATTTTTCAGGAAATCGGGATCTGGTCGGAAATTGTTAACGATCTTGGTAAGTATCGTCAGATTTATCTTTCTGATGCCGACGATCCTCAAATAGTTAAATTTAAACCCGTCGATTTGGGAACAGAGTTTTTGGGTTATGTAGCCGAACACAAAACAGTTTTGCAGTCTTTGCAAAAGTACATCGATCAATGTGCCAATGTGAACTGGTTATGTCCCGCCAAAACCTGTGGAGTTACCTACGAAGCTGAAGGTGCAGTAGTCGAGGTAGAAATAGACGGTCATCAACAGAAATTAAGGACAAAACTGGTCATCGGTGCTGATGGAGCGAGATCACGCCTTCGCAACTGGGCAGGAATTAAAACTACAGGCTGGAAGTATTGGCAGTCATGTGTCACCTTTACTGTCAGCCATGAAGCTCCTCGTAATGATATCGCCTTCGAGCGATTTTGGACTAATGGTCCAATGGGGGTTTTACCCTTACCTGGGAATCACTGTAGTATTGTTTGGACTGCTCCCCATGTAGAGGCTCAAGCAATACAGAAGCTAGACGAAACAGAGTTTTTAACTCAACTGGAATACTATACTGGGGGCTTCTTAGGCAAGCTCAAGCTAAAAAGCGATCGCACTATTTTCCCCGTTCAATTATTTCAGTGTCGGCATTACGTGAAGCGGAGACTGGCATTAATTGGAGACGCTGCCCACCGTTGTCATCCTGTGGGGGGACAAGGACTCAATCTAGGAATTAGAGATGCTGCGGCATTGGCACAAGTTCTATCAGAAGCCCATCAGCAAGGAGAAGATATTGGCGAGGTTAAAGTTCTCAAACGTTATGAACACTGGCGTAAAATCGAAAACCTGACCGTACTGTGGTTTACTGATTTCCTCGATCGCATCTTCTCGAATAATTGGCTACCAGCAATAATTATCCGTCGTCTTGGTCTTTGGCTACTGCGGAATCTATCACCATTGAGGATTTTTGCTCTCAAGTTGATGACTGGTTTTCTTGGTCGCATTCCTCAATTAGGGAGTGTGAACTAAATATCAACATGGCGATTGGGTATGAGTCGAAAGCCTCCACCCCCTGCCCATCAATTTTACTGTAAGTACAAACAGCATTCTTATTTACAGGTTTACCCAACATTCTCACTTAATTACTAACAATGAATATTTCCAAACCAACATTAAGTTATCCTCTAAAATCCGAACGCTGGAGTAACTATCTATCTTGGGCAGTTGACTCCTATTTATCCGCTATGAGCGCACTTCCCAAAACCCAGATACATACTCATATGTACTATTGGGAATTTGACGACATTATTAGAGATGTTGAAGCTACTAAGGATTTGCGAGAGGGCATTAATGCTAAATAAAAATAGTGTTTGGCAAAATTCTTTCTCTAACTGGCAACCTCTATTTATACGAGAAAATCTCTTGCCTCTGGGACATACAGCATGGCAAGGGTTTCTCACCCAAGGGCGAGGGATGGTGATATGCGGATTAGCTATTCAAGATATTTTTTCTGTTAATTGGCGTTTCGATCTGGTTGAGTATACTAGCCAGTTTATGCCCGAATCAAAAGTTGCAGCATATTTGCAGCTTTTAAATCTAGAAAGTAGAGCGATGTCTACGGCTAGCTTCGCGATCGCAAACTATAATCCAGAAATTGAATTATTGCTGTTAATTAATCAAAATGGACGTATTGAAATAAATTTGCTCCAAAATATGGCGGTTTCCCCTCCTGAATGTTACCAACAGGTAGAGCAACGTCAGTCGGAGTTTCAGCTTGACCATTTTTCTTCAAAGGAAAATTCATAAGATAAGCGATCTAATGACTCGAACTGGTTATTAATGCGATCACCATGCCATTATTTGCAGCATCAATTTTTCTCCCTTTAACTATAGATTAAATCAAATCATATGCAGTCATTCCTGGGTTTCATCTTTGCTTTTATTTTCGGCAGTTTTCTCGAATATTGGGTTCACCGTTTTATGCACGTATATCCCAAATTTGGTAATGGGCTGACCAAACATTTCAATCATCATCGCAGTAATACCACCAAAGGATTCATCGGCGATTGGCTGGATTTTAGTTTAGTCTCATTGTTAGTATTGCCGGCTTTTCTCATATCCCTATACAGCGGAATCATTATGGTATCTGGAACTATAGCATTTGCTGCTTTTGCTTCCTACGCCCACCAAATTCAACACTATGCCCCTCATAAATGTTTCTGGATGAAGATGCCCATTCACTATATTCACCATCGAGAAAATCAGTCGGATAGTAATTTCGGGCTAGCGATTGATTGGTGGGATAGACTCTTCGGTACTTACAAGCCTGTCAAATCGTTTGAGAATTTGAAGATACCTAGATAAATAGAAAACAGTCTAAATCAAACAATGCTTAATCTCGCGGATAATCCGCGAGCGCTCGTCAATGTTAAATGCTTAATGTTAAATGAAATGACTCAACACACTTTATTGGTTTGCAGCCTCTGTCGTTTTTCTGAGAAAGAAAACAAAAAATACGGACTCTCAGGTGGACAACACCTAATTCAAGAATTGGAAAAAGGCTTAGAAAATTATGATTGGAAAAGTCTCATCGAAATTAAACCTGTATCCTGTATGGCTGCTTGTCGTCGTTCCTGTGCGGTAACTCTAACTGCTGATGATAAACTGACCTTTATTTTGGAGCGACTTGCACCAACTGAATCTGCATCCGAACTTCTTGGATTCATCGAGCAATACGTTACCACACCTAATGGCAAAGTTCCTTACCGAGAACGCTCTAGAGCGATTCAAAAGTCTACTTCGTTTATCTTACCCCCTCTATCAAATTCTGATTGATTAAGAGACAAAGTTAATCGTTAATGATTTCCCTATGCCCATTGGTGACAAGTTAACGCTTTATGCCGTTTGTCAACTCGCTTGTAGTTATTGGTTCTTAGGGCGTGTCATCAATTAAGATAAAAATTTAGCTAGAGGAAAATCAAATGTTGGAATGGTTTTTAGAACCACTACGTTATGAATTTATGGTCAACGCCATTTTAGTAGGCCTGGTACTAGGAGTTTTGTGTGCGATTGTTGGTAGTTATATGATTGTCCAACAATTAGGAATGATGGCACATGCAATTTCTCACTCCTTAATTGCGGGTTTACCGATAGCTTTTGTATTAGGTTATTCCCTTTCTTCAGGTGCAATTGTTGCTGGGATTGTGAGCGCTATTTTTATGGCTTGGATTGAGTCACGCTGCAAAATTAAATTAGATACGGCATTAGCAATTATGCTATCTTCCTTTTTAGCTCTAGGAGTAGTTTTAGTTAGTGTCTTACCTGGTGCAAATCGTATTGACTTAGTTCACGTTCTCTTCGGCGATATTTTAGGAGTTAATCAAAGCGATCTCCAGAATACTTTAATTACAGCAGTGGTAATTTTAGCTGTAGTCGTATTCTTCTACAAAGAACTTTTATTCTTTACTTTTGATCCTTTAGGCGCACAAGCTGCTGGAATGCCCGTAAAAATTTATTATGTTGGTATGATAAGTGCGATTACGATTACCATTGTGGCTAGTTTAGAAACTGTTGGTTCTTTACTAGTAATTGCGATGTTAGTTGGACCTGCTAGTACGGCTTATCTGTTGGTCAAAGAACTAAATATAATGATGATCTTGGGGTCTTTTTTTGGGGTTACTTCAAGTGCGATCGGAATGTATTTAAGTTACTATTTTGACACTCCTTCTGGTGCTTCGATTGTGTTGGTTATGTGTATTTTCTTTATGCTGGCATTTTTATTTAGTCCTTCTCAAGGTATTTTGACTGAACCCCATACACCATTGGGTAGATTATTTAAAACTGGAAAATAGCGGAAAATTGCTCTATAAGCTTTTTAATGTGTTATTGTTTCAAAGTTTTTACTCTACTGAACTGGCTCTTTGAGGCCGATAAAGAGCCGTTCTATTTAATCTAGCAATTCTGTTTAGTCTTGAATATATTCCGTGCCATCAATCAAGGCATACTCAGCACGGTTAAATTCACGACCGAGATAGCAAGCATGATCAAACATCGAGATCAATGGGGGGTTGGGTTCTTCGATGACTTTAACGCAAAGCTCTTTAGCAGTACGAGCCGAAAAAATAGTTTCTGCCACTCTGGGTTTAGACTTGCTACCACAGGCAATCACTTCTCCTGTATCGGGATCTGCAGCTAAACCTTTGTCATTGATAATGTTAGTGAAGTGTTTTGCATAGATTAGCTTTGCTTCGCGGTCTAGATAGATAATGAAGTAACCTTTAGGATCGAGATCGATGGGTCTTTTGGATAGCTCATCATCAATATTTTTAATTTCTGTTTTGAGATTTGCTGCTATTTGTGAAGTCATCTTGATAGTCTTGCTGTGTTTTTACCCAGATAAATTTTTTGGCTCAAAAGTAATCCTAACGTGAAACCCCACATAGATCATCTTCATATTAAGCCGCACCAGTCAAAGAAAATGTTAGCGGTTCTGGATGCCATTCGCTAGACGACATCAGAGGGAACGCGCACTGTTGGGGACTAGGAAATGAGAAAACTATGTTGCTCATGAATGAAAACTACTGTTTTCTATGTGGACGCGGTTTATAAGCGGGTTGATAAACAATATATAACTTTTTGAAATTTTGAGCTGATTATCTATTAAGTACTAAATTCTCGACCAAACTTTTGTCAGAGTCGTTTTTAGTATTAGCTCGACTTTATCCAAAATTTAAAAATTGCTTTTGTTGCTATTGCAAGAATCTAACTTTCTTCTCAAAACTTTTTCTATGTTCGCCAACTATAGCGATATTGAAAAAGTCAAACTACTGCCCTATAAGGCTTTTAAGCTCAAGATTATCAATGAAATCAAAATGGATAAAGTCAAGATAAGTCGGTACATAAAAATCTCTATCAGTCATATTTCATTTACCTTAAGGAATCCACTACTCTTAGTTGTAGCAAAC
>JBCCNG010000050.1:0-13054 GCA_039025955.1 Cyanobacteria bacterium P01_C01_bin.72
CAGGTTCGAGTCCTGAATGGCCTGTTTCTTTGTGGCTCAAGCCTAGACAAACTTTCACAGAGGCTTACAACTGCTCTAAATTTACTTAGTTAGTAAAGCCGCAATTTGCGCTTCAGCTTTGTTCAAAGACTCCTACAATTCTCGTTAGCGGTCGCTATCGTCAACTATACCCGCTCCCACTTGTCCATAAACCTCAGCTATGGAGTCATTGGCAGATTTTACATAAAGTAGAGTACGGATCAAAATATTCAGGTCTAAATTGCCTCTCTGGTCGAGATAGCCACAAGAACCATAGAATAGGCTGCGCCGCACAGGTTCTAATGCCTCAATTAGCTCCATACAGCGTACTTTGGGGCAGCCTGTAATTGTGCCGCCTGGATAAACCGCCTTCAGCAAATCTACTGCATTGCGATCGCTCTTTAAAATTCCCTTGACGTTACTGACTAGGTGCATCACATGACTGTAGCGCTCAATCACTAACAGTTCGTCTACCTCTACCGAACCCCATTCACAAACTCGACCGAGATCGTTGCGTTCTAAATCAACTAGCATAATATGCTCGGCTCTTTCTTTAGTGTTGGCAAGTAATTCCGCTGCCAAAGCGCGATCGCTCTCTGGATCTTTCCCTCTGCTTCTTGTTCCTGCAATCGGTCTTGTTTGCGCCTTGTTTCCTTCTAGCTGTATCAGTCGTTCGGGAGAGCAACTAATTACATCTCCCCAGGGCGATCTCCAATAGCTAGCAAAGGGAGAAGGGTTGATTTTCTGTAGCTGTCGGTAGATCGACCAGCTATCTCTAGTAGTTTGAGTTTTAAATCGAAGGGACAGGTTAGTCTGAAAGATATCTCCCGCCTGAATATGCTGTTTAGCTTGAGTAACTGCATGCTGATACTGCTCTTGGTTTGTTAGAAAGGCGATCTCCGATGTGGTGGAATCCTGAAGTTGATGATCCTGCTCAAGAGTAAACCGCTGTAGCTTGCTTTCTAACTCATCTAGCTGCCGACTATTCCCCGCTGCTAACCACAGTGTTTGAGCTACATGATCCAATACGGCGAAACATTCAGGCTCATACCAAAAGGCAACGGGAAAAGGTAATGTATCCTGGTTCAAGTTAGGCAACTGCTCAATTTCCCATGCCAGATCGTAACCAAGCCAGCCGAACCAGCCTCCCGTAAAAGGTAGGTGCATTACCGCAGAATTATTACTGTTCTCAGTTACCGATTCATTCCCCGCTAATAGCGATCGCAAAAAAGGAAGAATTTGACCGATTTCAGGAGTCCATAACTGCTGCTTTCCCTCAATTACTCGCGGTGAGCCAGCACAGAGAGAATAGCGACATAGCTGAGGCTGTTCTAGATTTGTATTTGCTCCAGGACTTTCCAATAGAGTTGCGATCGCCTGATCGCCAAATAAAGCCGCAAATACCTCGGAAGCACAACGATTTGCCAAAGGTTGCGATCGCCATTGCCATGACTTTACAGGCTCAATTACTAATTTACTGGGCATGAAGGGATTAATTAACAGGCGAGCGACTATCTATTTAGTTTCCCACAAATTAAATATGGATTGAAGCTCATCTTTATGGCGATTTGCGAAGCATAGCCGCCCTAAAGGATACCGCTTCGCATAAAGGCATCGCCATATCCAAGTCTCAATTCCTGAATTAAAGTGCGAAACCTACTACCTAAAAATCATTTGACAAACACCACACAACCTTCAACTTGTCACGAATGCCCAATAATCAACCGCGCACACCACAAAGGAATTAGACATCCCAAAGCCACCCAGTCGCGCCACCGAAGCTTGAGCTGATGCCATTGAACTTGATGCTCGTTTGGTGTAGTAAAGCCACGCACATCCATGGCGGTAGCTATTTGTTCTGCTCTTAACAAAAGATTTTCTAGCAGTTTATCGGAAACAATTAGCCAAAGCTGAGTACTGCGGCGCAATCCTAATTTTTTCCAGTTGATTGCCCTAGTGCGGATCGAACGTACCAGGTTTTGTACCTCTTCTAAAACTAAAGGGATGAAGCGTAGCGATAGAGTCAGGGTTAAAGTAATTTCGCTAACGGGTAGATTAAGACGGCGTAGAGGACTCATCAAATCTTCCAAACCTGCCGTAATCTCTTCGGGAGCAGTAGTTAAAAGATACAGGCTTGTACTGTAGATCAGGGTGAAAATCAAAGTAGAGACCCTAATGGCAATGTCCAGAGAGCGACGAGTAACCGTAAAACGAGGCAGAAAAGCAAACCCAGGCTGGTCAAAATAAACATAGCGATAGCTAGTTGGTTGGGGTAGTTGAGTCTGGCAATCAGAAGGTAGGGCTGTAGAATTCTGGGAAATGCTATCGGGAGTTATAATCCCATCAACACAAAATACGGGCGATCTCGGTTGATGCTCTGCCCCCAGGGTATCAGGAGCAACGCTACTGAAGAGAAAGAGAAAAGTACAGAGCAACAGTAGCCAACCAATCTGCTTGCGCCAGACACGAAAAGGAATACCCGCAACCACAGTTAGTAGAATCAAAGAACCCGCTAAGGCAATACGCCACCAGGCACTACCCAATATAGGAGTCAGCAAAAAAGTCATCAGCCATGTCAGCTTGACTCTAGGGTCAACCTTGTGTAGCCAAGTTACAGGCTGTTCTAAATAAGAACCAATAGGCAGCGATCGCAATAAATCCATGACGTTAAAAGGGATGGAGGATGAGGATTTAGAGCCATTAGCCTAGTTAAATTGTTGGTTTCTCTGGCGACGAATCTCTCTGGTAGCGGCTTCATGCTCACTCAAAGTTTTGCTGAAGACGTGAGTACCATCATAGCGTGCGACAAAGAAGAGATATTCGGTGCTTTCTGGATTTAAAGTAGCCTTGAGGCTGGCAATACCAGGAGCAGCAATGGGAGTTGGAGTGATGCCCGTATTTAAGTAGGTGTTGTAGGGGTTTGGTGTACCTACTTGAGCATAGGTTAGGGGTTGATCTGCTGTCTGTCTGATACCCAAGCCATATTCTACCGTTGGGTCTGATTCTAGCCTCATTCCTTTTTCTAGTCTGGCAGTAAAGACTCCAGCGATTAAAGCTCGCTCATCGCCGACTACTGATTCTTTTTCCACAATACTGCTCAGGCTAACCCAGTCTAGCAGGCTCATTTCTGGCTGGGCTGCTTCATAAACAGGCAAGGCAACCTGTTCAAAACGATCCAGCATGGTATTGATAATCAACTGAGGGTTGCTAGTGAGATCGCTAGAAATCTTGTAGGTATCAGGATATAAAAATCCTTCCAGAATCGGTATATCTTCAGGTAGCCAGGGATATTGTTCGTCGGGAATATCTTGCACCGCCGCTGCAAACTCCACCGCACTAAAATAGCCTTGAGACTCAAAATATTCTCCCATCTGCATTGTTGACCAACCTTCAGGAATGGTAAAGTTTACCTGTACGATCTCTCCATTCCAAATCTTGCTGGCAATCTCGCTTAAGGGTTCAGCAGGAGATATTTGATATGTGCCGGCTTTAAATCCGCCCGAGGAATCTGTCGTCTGCTTGAGCTTTGTCCAGACTTTCCATCCGTTGAGAGACTTAACTAAACCAGCATTTGCCAACTCTGCACCGATTTGATTGCCAGAAAACCCAGACTCAACGGTAAATTGAACTGGTTTCGCCTCGTCGCTTTTTGCCGCCACAGGAGCAGTCAAACTCTTCCAACCAAGCCAACCCAAAAGTGCCACTACGCCAATTGCAGCGGGAACTAGCTTAATAACTAGATTCTGTGGTTGCTTCGGACGAGAAGTGGGTTCTCTCTGGGGTTTTTTCTGAGTCGTCATTTTAACTAAATTTAGCTATGTCAAATCGTTAATAATTAGCTTTACTCATCAAGCTGGGTCTTATCTTATCCTGGTTTTTTATAACTGTCTGTTCTTAACCTAATTAATATCTAAAATCGACTAGTTCTAGCGTAAAATCATTCTTCTGACAAAAGTTCTTCTAAAATTGGCAGCAAATTTTCTTGGTCTGGAGATACCAACTCCAAACGGTTTTCCTCATCGTAACGAGCGAAAAATAACAGGGGAGTCAGCGGGGTATAAATGCCATATTTTTGTTCGGTATGAAAAAAGTAACACAAAGACTGCAATTCTTCGTCTACTTCATCCTCATCTTCACCGCTATCAAGGGTAAGCACCTGTTCATCCTCAATGGGCGGCAGCTCTCCTGTAGCGGTTAGGGTATAAGCTGTATGATGCAGGGTGAGATTTTGCTCCGCTAAAACCGCTTTGGCATCGTCAAAAATTTCGGTGATCGCCGCTTCATCATCTAGCATTGCCGCTTCTAATTCTTCGTCGCTGTCCTGATTAATACTCATGATAATTACAGGAATATCCACCGGCACGAGCAGCAAATAGGTCAGATGATCTAATTCCAAAGACTGTTCAATATAACAAGGAAGCGATCGCCCATCCTCATCAACAATCGTCAGAGTTTCCTCTTCGTATTGCTCATTTTGATTAAACCCTGATGATGGCATAGTTTTGTTAATCTGAAATTTCTAATCTAAAAAAAGCTGTTTGATGAAATAAACCAACAAATAAGCGACATGTCTACTTACAATATGAGTTTATTAATACGTTTATATTAGACTTCAGAATACCATTTTTTAATTCAATTCCATGACCGAGGCATTGAATTATATGGGTCATAATTTGCCATTAGCTAGTTTAACAACGGCAATACATAGCGATCGCAACTTATTTTAAGAGACTAAGACAACTTTATCGGCAATGGGGCGGCTTTAGACCCCATTTTCTGCTCACTATTGAGTAATTAGTTAGCCGCGCAAGGATTTGCCCCAGCGCAAGGATCTACGCCAGCGCAAGGATCTACTCCAGCACAGGGATTTACTCCAGCACAAGGATCTACTTCTACAGTTCCATCAACGCCTTCGATTTGATCTGCGCCAGGAGTCCCACAGGAAGTAACCAGACCCAGACTAAGAACAGAAGCGGCAAACACAGTTCCTAGATATTTAACTTTCATAATTTCTTTCCTAAACACTTAAATTGCAATAATTTTCTGAAGCAATTGATACAATTACTTTAATTACGAAGATAATCTAACGAAACAGATGAAAATTTTTTGATAAGGTGTCAGCAAATTTACCAAACTTAATTAGAACTTTATTTTTAAGCCGCCATTTTGCAGCATTTACCCTCTTATTTGGCTTATTTCGCCGTTTTGTATCTCAAAACACTAGCTTTTTTAAGTATTTCTTTCTTTAAATTACTCAACGTCTTTGGCATCATAGTGGTCGAAGAACTGTAATCAGTAAATCATGGAATTAATTCAACAATTAACTCAAGGTCTAGGAGTAGATGAAAATCAGGCAAAAGGCGGTGCTGGGCTGATTTTTAAAATGGCAAAAGAACAGCTAGGAGATGGTGATTTTGCTCAAGTAGCTAATGCTGTACCTGGAATTAGTAGTTTGATCGGTGAAGCTCCTGCTGAAAGTAAAGGAATTGCGGGAGCAATTGGTGGTTTAGCTGGCGCTCTGGGCGGCGGTAGTGGTGGTCAATTGGCTAACATGGCGGCTTTGGCTGGCGGTTTCTCTCAGCTTGGTTTAAACCCTGGGATGGCTAGCAAATTCATTCCGATCATCTTATCTTTCACTCAGAGTAAAGGTGGGGACGGCATTAAAGACATTTTGGCTGGAGTTTTAAAATAACCCCCCACTCATCACCATAGATCCCTATTCGACGTTCTGCGGAGCGTCTTTTTTTTCGTCTCGCCAAATTAAATTGTCAATTCAGGCAACGTTGAGCCACTTTTATCTCTAAAATAATAAGTATTAAGAAATATGAATTTAATCTGAATTGGGACTTATGGCGATCGCCTCAGAAAGTAGACAAAAAAACCGTGTTGTAGTTGTTGGTGGGGGGATTGGGGGTTTAACCGCGGGAGCATTATTAGCCAAGCGTGGTTATCAGGTAACGATCTTTGACCAGGCGATCGTCCCTGGTGGTTGTGCCTCAACCTTCAAGCGTCGCGGCTTTACTTTTGATGTGGGGGCTACCCAGGTGGCGGGGTTAGAGCCAGGAGGCATTCACCATCGTATTTTTGAGGAATTGGAGATTGAGCCGCCAGAATCAAGCTATTGTGATCCTGCCTGTGCGGTATTTTTGCCAGGAGAAACCACTCCCGTTAATGTCTGGCGCGATGCGGATAAATGGCAGGAAGAAAGAGTGAGACAGTTTCCTGGCAGTGAACCCTTTTGGAATCTCTTAAATCGTCTATTTACAGCCAGCTGGCGCTTCCAAGGACGCGACCCCGTATTGCCTCCCCGTAGTGCCTGGGATATTTGGCAGTTAGTCTCGGCGGTTAGACCAGATACTCTAATTACTGTCCCTTTTACGTTAATGACCGTTGCTGATGCCCTAAAGCTTTACGGTTTGTATGACAACAAGCGACTCAAAACTTTTTTAGATCTTCAGCTCAAGCTCTATTCCCAAGTGGGTACAGAAGAGACAGCCTTGCTCTATGCGGCGACTGCTTTGGCAGTTTCCCAAGCACCCCAGGGACTATTTCATCTTCAGGACAGTATGCAAACCTTGAGTGATCGCCTGGTGGCAGGTTTAGAAAAATACGGTGGTAAACTGTTAATGCGCCATAGCGTTGAGCAAATCCATAGTTCGTCGGGTAAGGTGACAGGAGTAACAGTCCGTAATCGCCAGGGAAAAACCTGGACGGAAGAAGCTGATCAAGTAGTAGCAAACGTTACGGCACAGGATTTAGTTCGTCTCACAGATGCTCCCAGCCTGCATAACTATCAGCGTCGCGTCGAAAAACTGCCCCAACCGTCAGGCGCATTTGTGATTTACCTGGGAGTAAAGCGAGAAGCCATACCGCCAGACTGCCCACCTCATCTTCAGTTTCTTTATAATGAGGACGAAGTAATTGGCGAAAACAATTCCCTGTTTGTTTCCGTTAGCAAGCCAGGGGATGGGCGCGCACCTGATGGACAGGCAACTCTAATTGCTTCTTCCTTTACCGATGTTGACCTATGGTGGCGAAACAACCAAGACTATGAGCAGATTAAACAACAATATACCGCTGAGGCGATCGCTCGTTTAAACTCCTATTTCGCTCTCACTCCCGAAAATATTATCCATACCGAAGCAGCAACACCAAGAACTTTTGCTAACTTTACTGCCAGGGAAAAAGGTATTGTCGGCGGCTTAGGGCAGCGAATCAAAACCTTTGGTCCATTCGGCTTTGCCAATCGTACTCCTATTAAAAATCTTTGGCTAGTAGGCGATTCCACTCATCCAGGGGAAGGCACAGCAGGAGTCAGCTATTCCGCTTTGACAGTTACTAGGCAAATCGAAGCGAGTAGGTGACGTACTCCCATCGCTGAATCAAAGATGCAGGAAGCGACGCTAGACGCGACTTGAATCTACGATTCTGCGCGTGGGCTTCTCAACTCACATTGAGAACTTGGTGTTTCAAAGCTTTTTTACTTTTCAAACACCATCTCACACACTTGTTTGATGCACTACCCTTTTATGTCTCAAGGACTTTCAAGATAAAAGCATAGTCGAAAGCCTTTTCTTTGAGCTTAGTGTATCGAGCAGAAGAGCCTGCATGTCCTGCTGTCATTTTCATTTTTAAGAGAAGCAGATTCTGGTCTTGTTTGAGCTTGCGTAGTTTAGCCACCATTTTGGTCGGCTCCCAGTAAGTGACTTGCTCATCAGTTATCCCAGAGTTAAAAAGCATATGAGGGTATTCTTTAGGCTCAACATTATCGTAAGGGGAATAGCTCAAGATGTACTCAAAAGCGTCTTTATCTTGAATCGGATTGCCCCACTCATTCCATTCTGGAGGTGTCAAGGGTAGAGTTGGGTCACAAATGGTAGCGATCACATCGACAAAGGGAACATCCAGAATTACTGTTTGAAAGAGTTCGGGAGCCATATTGGTAATAGCACCCATAAGAAGTCCCCCTGCACTTCCTCCATTGGCGACAATTTTGCCTTGAGAAGTGTATTGATGGTCGATTAAATACTGACAACAAGCAATGAAATCTTTGAAGGTATTGATCTTTTTATTCATCTTGCCATCTAGATACCATTGGTAGCCCCTATCTGAACCACCTCTAATATGGGCAGTAGAACAAGAAAACCCTCGATCTACCAAACTCATGATGCTCGATGAAAAATAAGCAGGCATGGAGTAACCATAAGAGCCGTAACCGTAGATAAATGCTGGGGCTTGACCATCTTGCACAAATCCTTTTTTACTAACAATGGTCAAAGGAATTGACTCACCATCGTCAGCAGGAGCAAATACTCTTTTAACTTGATAATTATCGGGATTGAAGTTGGGACATTCTCCTGGTTTAACCACAGAAATCTCCCCAGTTTCCAAATTATATTCTTGAGTCTCACCGGGTCTAATGGGGGACTGATAGCTAAACTGAATCGTTTCACTGGTAAACTCCAAAGCCCCAATGTAGCCAAGAGAATAGGCCTCATCCTTCATTTCTATTTCATTGGTTTTTCCCGTAGTAATATTCCTGATAACGATCTTGGGAAGTGCCAGTTTATTGTCGTTAACCACCATTACTAAGTGATTTTGATAGAGATCGATGTTTTCAATGTAGAAGCGTTCGTCATGAGCAATCAATTCCGACCAATTCTCTTTTTCTCGATCCTCTTGGGGACAGATCAAAATTTTATTATTGATACACCCCTCAGCATTGCTAAGGATATAAAGTTGACCATGTCCTGAATCTAAGGAAACAAGGGTATTCTTTTCTAGTTCATGGAATAAGATCGGTTGAGCTTGAGCGTCTTTGGCATCTATTAGATAGAGTTGGTTAGCATTAGTATCACCGAATTCTAAAACAATGTAGTTTTTATCACTGGTTTTATAGATCGACATGAAAAGATTGCTCAAATGCTCTGGTCTTTCAAAGACCAACTCTCTTTTTTGAGGTCCTTCTTGAATGGGGAAGCGATAGAGGGCGCGTCCTCGACCATCTTGGGGGTCGCGCTCAATGTAATAAATATGTTGATAATCCCCACACCAAGCAAGGCTACCTGTTGCCTCTTTTGCCTCCCAAGGAAGAGTTTTTCCAGTATCGAGATCCCTCACTTTGATCGCATATTCCATCGAACCAGTAGTATTTTCGGAATAGGCAAGATAGCGATCACCTTCACTGCGGCTAAGCGAGCCTAAACTGTAGTAACCCTTGTCTTGAGCCTCAATATTTACATCAAAGTAGATTTCCTCAGCAGCTTCTAAGCTCTCTTTTTTACGGCAGTAGTAAAAGTAATCTTTGCCCTTTTCAATACGTGCGTAATAGAAGTATTCTCCATCTTTCATTGGGGCGCGTTCGTCATCTTCTTTGAGACGGGAGAGCATCTCCTGATAGAGCTCATTCTGGAGTTGCGCAGTATCCTCCATAACGCTTTCAGTGTATTTATTTTCAGCCTTTATATAGTCCAAGACTTTTTGATTTTTAAAATCCAAGTCACCTTTGATAAACTTTTGCCAGTTATCATCTCGCAACCAGTGATAGTTATCAGTGCGCTCAATACCATGGTAATTGGTTATGTGAGGAATCTTTTCAGCACTGGGGGGTTGAATATTACTTGTCATATTGATTATTCACTTGGTTATTTCTGGGATGTTACTTAGATTCAAAACATTAGGCAGGACTAGTTAGCCGATATCCAAGTGGCTTCGAAATTACCGTCCTTGCTAAAATTTTATAGTGATATCACCAGAATTTTCCTGTCCAGAATTTATTACGCCAATCGATCCCTGATTGTTTAAAAGTAAATTTCGAGAATTTATATTGATGTCTCCACTGCTACCATATTCTAGATTGGTTTCATCTCAAAGATCTAAATGGAAAAATTGCTACTTAGTCTATTTTCCAAAATTGGATGCTCCCATCTCTTTCTGCATTGATGAAAGATTCATTTCCTACAAGTAGCAGACAACACTTTTATTCGTCCATTTTAGAAGAGACTCTGGGTCTGCTAAGGTCATTGGTTCAATCAGTGATTTCAAGTCGGACGCAACATGTGGTCTCGTTCTTCTACGAGTTTTCCCTCATACCCATCCCCGGCTTCGAGCTTCGATTGCTGCCCAAATACAACTTGTTTTCTCGTTCAAATAGGGCTGTAACGAATCATACTTTTGATTACTTGCTCATCAGATATGTAACACCTTATAATTCTCTTGCATTCTGATGATCTAACTCTGAAGCAAATTGTTCAGGTTATTTTTATATGATGCCCTAGTACCCAATCACCAATCCTTAGAACAGTTAACTTCTAAACTATAGGTTTCAAACTAGATATGGTTTAACTTGTCACAATTGCCAAATGCCTTGAACCGTCTCCAGATGGAATTTTTCTTTTCAATCTCGTGTTCAGTTGCACACGGCGTATTCTAATGTCTGATCAGACTGAATATAGAAGATTTAATAAATTCGTCTCTAAGATTCAGCAAAAAGTCCGAAAATAAATCTAAGTAATATAGACAAATAAACTTACGATGATTAGTTTACGTAAATCTCTGGCGGCGTTGATTCTGGCAAGCTGTCTTTTATTCACTTCCTGTAGTCAGCCAGCGCCCTCCCGTTTTGATGATGCCCAGCAACAAAGCACCAACAAGGGAGCAACGGCGGTTGTTGATAGCTCAAAGTCTGGCAGTGCCTTTAACCGCTATTTTCCCGATAGTAGTAATGAATACGAGCGCGTCTATTCCCAAGAGAAAAAAGGGTTTGCTCAAGCTAAGTTAAAAAAAGACGGTGCAGAAGTTGCGATTCTCTCCATTTCTGATACTCTCAATAGTCCTAGTGCTGCTAATAAGTTTCAAGACAGCAGCGAAAAAATTAACGGCTATCCTGCTGTTAGTCAGGGAAGCTCAGGGACGGTAATTCTCGTAGGCGATCGCTATCAAGTAAAAATCCGCTCTAAAGATCCTGCTTTTGGTGCAGGGGAGCGTCAGGAGTGGTTAGGAAAATTTGATCTCAGGGGTTTATCTAAACTGAAATAGTCCCAATTAATTCTCAGAAATTAATTCTCAGAGATGATTTTAAGCAAAACATAAACTTGAAACATAAACGTTAGGAGCATGCAGTGAGCGATTCTATTTTTGAGCTGGTAGATAATTTACCTGAAAAAAACATCACCACCATGATGTTGAACTCCCTAGACTCCATTGTCCCTGGGGAATGGTCAAATACCGTTGGCTTTGTAAATACGATCAAAAAGGTGACGGGGGAAACAGATGAGGACTTAATCCAACAAATTGGCGATCGCGCTGTCTGGCTTTACAATGATAAGTCTCAAGGGTATCGTCGGGCAATGTGGCTCTATCAAACGGTAGACCGCTCCGACAAAGCTCTGGGTGCAGCTGCTTTGGCTAATAAAGTAGGTAATAAGATTCCTCTGATCGGCGGCTTGTTAACCAAGGTAACGCCCAATCCAGACAAGGCTCAAGCTTTGGATCTGTCGATTAAACTGGTGGTAGAATTAGTCGCTTTCTGCCAAATTAACGGTATCCCTGGAGATAGCATTGGCGATTTTGTCGGCGCACTAGGAGACTACAGCGGCGAGTCCTTAATGCGATTGGCAGCTTTAGTCTGTGTTGATGGTTTGATTCCTCTAGGTCCTGATTTTCTCCTCAAGGCTCAGTCCACCCTCAGCGGTATTGGACCCCAGGATTTAGAATCTAATTCAACGTTTCAGGGAGTCTCCGAACTTATCCCTGGTGGCAACTCCCGAGGCAAGCTCAGTTTTATTGGCGAAAGTTTTGATTCAGTTAAAGGCTGGATGGCTAATTTTGTCAGCAGCAAAAATCTCTCCCCCGAAAAGGTAATGGATAACCTCCAGGGATTTTTGGAATTTTCTGATCAGAAACTGGACTATGTAGCTGCCTTTATCGATGTCTCAACTAACTACTATGAACACACGGGGACACAAACTCTAGCCCGAAGACTCATTGAAAGAGCCTTTGACGAGATTTAGACATAGCATTATAGCAATAGTTGCGGCTAATAAAAACTTACTAAGCGTAGCGTTTACGCATGACTAGGCAGTTACGACGATTGGGGAGATTGAGATATTGCAGTTCATCCGTCAGCTTGTTGATAAACTGTAGTCCTCGACCTCCTTCTCTTTCCATTACATTAGCTTCCTGCTCACCCTTGCGCAGCTTTGCCTGAATGTCGAAGGGCTGTCCCTGGTCCCAAATCCGCATTTCTAAAAAGTTGGGTAACAGCTTAACTTCAAGATCGATGGGAGTTGTTTGCGGTAAGTCTTGGTGAGCATGGCGTACAGCATTAGTAAATGCTTCAACTAAAGCAACTTCACACTGCCATCCCATCTTTTGAGGAACTAGGGGAAACACCAAACCTTCGAACCACTGTAGTACTTCTTTTAAGGCTTCTAGTTCAGTTGTTACTTGTAAATGATACTGTTTAACTTCTGGGTTCGATTTCATTGAACGCTAATGACTGTAAAGTCTGCCAAGAATTAAGTTAATGTAGCTATTAAACCTTTCAACTATGATGTAAGACTGAAAATCAGTGCCACTGGTATCGAGCTGAACTCCAGCTAGCAGTCAGTAGTAGCTTAATACCAACGAATTATTAGAACTATTATTAATAATAGTATATATCTTTACAGATAGCCGCAATCATAGCTGTTATGGGATGACAACAAAACTATGTTCTCTATTGCTTAATGTCAACTATATCATTCAAATTAAGAGGAATAGAGAGGCTATTTTTCAGTTTTTTAATCTCTGGCTTGCTGCTGCTGGAAACAGTTTTCCAGTTTAACTGCTTCTAGAACTCCGACAGGTTCAGCAAGAATTACTGCTGCAACAGCTTGAATATCTCTTATATTACTTATATGTTTGGCTTTGTTAATTTAAATAAACCTTTGGGCAGTACTCCTGCAGCAGCAGGGTCTAATGTTCCTCCATGACCAATCTTGCGCGTATTTAGAAGCTTACGCAACTTAGCAATACAATCATGAGAAGTAAAGCC
>JBCCNG010000051.1:0-13000 GCA_039025955.1 Cyanobacteria bacterium P01_C01_bin.72
CAGTTCTGGCAACACGACAAAACAAGCGTAAAGTAGAAATTCGGTCACTCATTTGTTTTTCGAATAACTATTAGAGATTTCTTGAGTCTACCAATTGTTAAACAAATGAGCAATACTAAATATTAAGCAAAGAAAAACAGTTTGCTAAAGCCTGAAAGCACTATCAGGACTTTGGTAGGGCTTATACTTCTTCGTGCAAATAAAAAATGACAAAACAGGAATAAAATTATGTCTCTTCAAGAAAAACTCGATGCTTTTAAAGCCGACTTTGAAACTAATCAAGCCCCTGCCGCTGCAGTAGAAGCTTTTCATCGTTCTACTCGCGAATTGATTGAAAATGGCAATGCAGATCGCGCACTCAAAGCAGGTGAGCGAGCGCCCGAATTTACTTTATCCGATTCAGATGGCAATCTAATCTCTTCAAGAGACTTGCTTACCAAAGGCCCCTTCGTACTAACTTTTTATCGTGGTGTCTGGTGTCCCTACTGTAATTTCGATCTACAAGCATTAGAAGAAGTAGCTGATGACATCCGTTCCCGAGGTGCTTCACTTCTTGCGATTTCCCAACAAGGAGCTTCAAGCAGCCGCAAGTCCCAAAGAGATAACAAGCTGAGCTACCCAATCCTTACGGATCAAGGTGGAGAATTGGCAGAGCGCTTTGGTCTGCGTTGGACATTGCAGCCTTATGTAATTGAATTCTTCAAGATGTTCCAAGTCGATCTTCCCAAGATTCATAACGATGACAAATGGACTTTGCCCATGCCTGCAAGGTACGTCATAGACACTGACAGAACAATTGCTTACGCAGAGGTCAATCCAGATTATACTCGCCGTCCAGAACCTAGTGACTTGTTCCCTATTCTCGATAAACTCGCTCTTTCAACAGCAAGATAGTGAGTCTACAAACTCGAAAAAATAGCAAATTAAACAACGTACAAACAAGCGTTCAAAAAATAAAGCTCAAAAAATTACATCAAATTTATGTCTGCTAAATATTTAACCTTTGAACGACTTCCCGTAGAGTTGCAAAATCGGGCAATATATCGAGATGTGGCAAACAAACAAATTCTAGTTCAACAAGGAGAAACTGCAAATATGATTAACTTTCTGATTTCTGGTCAAATCAGATTAGTTACTTTTACCGAAGAAAGAATAATTAGTCATTACTTTGTTATGGGGGGGGAGAGTTTTGGAGAGACAGCTTTATTTTCCGATATCTATACCTGTTCAGCGATCGCAGATAGACCTTCTCGTGTGGCAGCCATTGATAAACAAATTTTCAGGCAAGCCATAGCAGAAAATAGCGAGCTAACTAATATCTATATGAATCAGTTAACTTATCGCTATCACACTGTAAAAACTTTGCTGGAGTTGAGAAGTATTCGTTCGGCACGAGAACGTTTAATACAATACCTTATTCGTCAAAAAGAGTCCGATAGTCAAACTATAGTTTTACAGCGTCCTCTTAAGTATCTAGCAACTGAATTAGGTTTATCGGCAGAAGCTCTTTCTCGAACTTTGTCAATTCTACAATCAGAAGGTTTAATTACTCGCAGACAAAGAAGTATTACCCTTAGTGAAGACTGGTAAATAATTAATAGGGAATCATACAAAATTGATTGCGATTAAGAAAAACTTTTTTTTAAAACTGTAAACTCCTGTTTATTCAAAATAAAAACCTCTCAAGCAGATAGCAACCAAACCATCGCAAGTATTTCTCAATTACCAAATGGGTTCTCAGACAGGGCAAAGAACATTTTCTTTCCCTTCACAAAAGCCTGACAGTGCTTTCGGGCTTTGAGTAGAGCTTAAGTAATCCTCTCACCATAACTAAACCACAAAATAGGAATAAAATCATGTCACCTCAACAACAACAAACTGGTAGGTTGGCACGCATTTGGCGATCATTTTTCAATCTGCCGACCTGGGTACAAATCTGGATGATGCTTATCCTGGGACCAGTAAACTTAGCCACCCTTACATTTCTCGATCAACCAGCTGGCACTTTAATCGCAGCGTTAGCGCTAAGCGGAATGATCATAACTGTAGGCATTGTTCTCGCTGTTGGTAAATTCTCGAAATTAGCGGCGGCTGGACATATCCTACCTTGGACACCTCTGATGTGGATACTGATTTTCGCCAGACCCGAGGGTTCCCCAATCTATCAGATATTCTTGACAACACTATTGGTTATCAATGCGATCTCTTTGGCGTTCGACTTTAACGATCTGCGGATTTTGCTGAAGTCCAGAGCCAAAAACTAGAAGACGTGCTGAGCGTTGTTCATAACATCCAGTAATTTCAATCAATATCTCAATAATTCTCTGAAACTCAATACAAAGGAAAAAAATCAATGAAAATCTCGAACAGCACAATTCTTGTTACTGGTGCCAATCGCGGGATTGGTCTTGCTTTAGTCGAAAAGTTACTGGAAAAAGGAGCCGCGAAAGTTTACGCGACTTATCGTTCGGAGAACAACCGCTCGGCACTTAATGAGTTTGATGAAAGGGTTATTCCCATCCGCCTCGACCTCGCAGATGAGGCGACGATTGAGCAGCTTGTACAATCAGTGCCTTCTCTGAATGTCCTTATCAATAATGCGGGTATATTAAGCGCTGCGAATCTTTTGGAGAATACTGAAGAACAATTACGTAATGACTTTGAGACCAACTTTTTTGGAACACTCGCAGTTACCAAAGCTCTGCTACCTGTACTCAAGAAAGAAAGCTCAGCCGCAATCGTGAATATAGCAAGCATTGCTAGCCTCGCAGCCATGCCGAATTTAGGTGGTTATTCCGCGTCGAAAGCTGCTGTCCATTCAATGACACAGTCGATACGCGGCTCGTTAAAAGCAGATGGTATCTCGGTACATGGCGTTTACCCTGGGCCAGTGGCGACTCGTATGACGGAAGGCTTCGATATGGAGATGACATCAGCTTCGGCAGTTGCTGAAAAAATTCTGGAAGACATTGAAAACGGCGTTGAGGAAATCTTCCCAGATGCGATGTCACAACAAACAGGTCCCCTCTTTCTTAGTTCGCCTAAAAGCCTAGAACAGAACTTTGCTACTTTTTAATTTTTAGTTTTTTAGCGAACCAAATAATTAGAACTGGAAAACGACAACAATTTTATTTTCAACCAAGGGGAAACCTATGACAACTTTTACAACATACACAATCGAAAACGCGCCAGAAGCTTCTCAACTCATCTTGAAAGCTGCTAAGAAAAAATTCGGCTTTATACCAAATCTCATGGCTACCATGGCTGAGTCTCCAGTACTGGTCGAAAGTTATCTTACGCTGATGGGATTGTTTGATAAATCTGAGCTTACTGAAACCGAGCGCCAGATAATTTTAATGACAAATAATCGTTTAAATGGCTGTACTTACTGTATGGCAGCTCATACAGCAGTATCTAGAAAGGCAAGAGTCGATAATGAAGTGATTACAGCATTGCGCAGTGGTTCACCCATCAATGACCCTAAGCTCGAAGCTCTTCGTATATTCGCGATTATCATTCATGAAACACATGGAAGGCCAACGGAGGAGCAAATCGAGGCATTGCTTGCGGTCGGTTATACAAAGCAAACAATTCTAGAGGTAATTGTTGGTACTAGCCTTAAGGTACTTTCCAATTACACCACGCCTATCGTTGAACCCAAACTTGATAAAGCTTTTGAGCCAATGGCGTGGAGTCCAGACATGGCTTCAGAAGCATAATAGCCACACGCCTTGTGGTGCGGCAGCTCATTATAACCGCCAAATGTCTTTAATCTAAAAATAGAGAGATAAGAAAATGAATACAGCAGATAGTATCAGACGGGTTCGCTATAGTAGTGATAAAGTTGACTGCATCAATATTTTCTATCGTGAAGCTGGCAATCCATCGAAGCAGGCCGTCGTTCTACTGCACGGGTTTCCATCATCATCCCATCAATATAGAGAGATTCTCTCTGCACTTGACGATGAATTCTACCTGATTGCCCCAGACTATCCCGGTTTCGGCTATAGTGAGAAGCCTAGTATAGAGGAGTACACTTACACATTTGATAATCTTGCTGAGACCATGGCAAGGTTTCTGGAGCAAAAAGGAATCAGCAATTATTTCCTGACGATCCATGATTATGGTGCGCCTGTCGGTTTTCGCATTGCTACCAAACACCCTGAGCGTGTCTCTGGTTTTATCGTTATGAATGGCAATGCGTATGAAGAAGGTCTTAGCGACCTTACTCAGCAGACTTTAAGTCAAACACGATCGCCCGAAGATGAAGCTGCAAAGATTGGGGGATTCATGAGTATTGACGGTATCAAATGGATGTACACCAAAGGCACTCGCAATCCCGATGGTCTTAACCCAGACGGTTGGCACTTGGATCGTACGATAATAAGCGACCCTCATGTAACTGCGCTGAATCTTGAGTTACTTTACGATTATCCAAACAACATTCCACTCTATGCAGATTGGCAGCAATACTTACGTGACACACAACCACCAATGCTAATTGTTTGGGGAAAAAACGATCCGATCTTTCTTGAGCAAGGTGCAGCCGCCTATCAAAAAGATGTAAGAAATATTGACTATCATATTTTTGACACTGGACATTTTCCTTTAGAAGAAGATGCACCACAGATTATTGATAAAATGAGAAAATTTCTAAGATTGCATGTGACAACATAATGAAATCAACTCGTTCCATAAACTTAAAAACTAATTCTCAGTATGAGGAATTAGAGCAAATGGTCTAAGATTACCTGAAATACTTCTTTTGCCTCAATTTTTTCTTGATTTAATATATTGTCCTGTTGAGTAATTAATAAAGGCGATCGCTCGACAGAATCGGTAATATGACCGTGAGAACCTTTAACTAAAGTGGCATCTAGGGGAATTACGTCCAGCAGGTAACGGAAACCAAGTTTCTTTTTGAGTAGAGTTAGTCCTACTTTTACTTGCGGTAAGCTAAGTTCGGGGTCGAGAAATAGTTCTACAGGATCGTATCCAGGCTTGCGGTGAATATCGACAGTACGGGCAAAATCTGGTGCTACCTTGTCGTCTAGCCAGTAATAGTAAGTAAACCAGGCGTTTGATTTGGCAATCGCCACTAATTCTCCAGAGCGATCGTGATTGAGATGATATTTTTCTTTGCCAGCTTGATCTAAAACCAGATCTATACCAGCAGTGTTGGCGAGAATGTTTAGTACCTGAGACATGCAGCTAGAGTCATTGACATGAACGTGGGCTATTTGATGATCGGCGACGGCAAAAGCTTTACTCGCCCCAGGGATCAAAATTTCTTTACCCAGTTCTTCTCTGACAGTAATTAAACCCTGTTCGCGGAAGATGCGATTGAGATGAATCGGCTGATCTACTTCGGTAATACCATATTCTGATAAAACAATTACCTTCGCGTCTCTTGCTTCGTAGAATTCAATTAAATCTTGACAGACGCGATCGATTTCTTGTAAATCCTGTGCCACAGCGTCGGGTTTTGTACCGACCTTTTGCAGACAGTAATCAAGATGGGGTAGATAAATTAAAGTTAGTGTTGGCTGGTGCTGCAACTCTACTTTTTTGGCAGCATCAGCAATCCATTGAGTAGCTTTAATTGAGGTGTTTGGACCCCAAAAATTAAACAGGGGAAATTCTCCCAACTCTTCTGTCAGCCAGGAACGCAAGCCCATGGGTTCGGTGTAGATATCGGGAAACTTGCGACCATCAGCAGGATACATCGGACGGGGAGTTACAGCATAATCCACAGTAGAATACATGTTGTACCAACCAAATAGATTAGCGCAGGTAAAATCAGGATCGAGCATTTTTGCCTTATCCCAAATCTTAGGCATCTGCACCAGCTTGTTGGACTGTCGCCACAGCTTGACTTCGCATTCATCGCGGAAATACCAGCCATTCCCCACAATGCCGTGCTGATCGGGATTTTCCCCCGTGTAGTAGGTAGCCTGAGCGGTACAGGTAACGGCGGGCAACACTGGTTTAATAGAGGTAGTTTTGCCTTTGCTTTGCCAGTCAGCGAGAAATGGTGTGTGTTTGCCGATTAATTCAGGGGTTAAACCGACGACGTTGAGAACGATTGTTTTTTGCATGGGATGATTAAAACTAAATTTTATTGATTGAATTTGTTGATTGAATTGTCGAGAGAATCCATTGATATTCCCGTTCGATAGATGTGGAAATATCTAATTTCATGGCTGGGGGTAATACCTCCCAGGTGTAGGTTTCGATTTCTAAATGCTGGGCGATCGCATTATGGGGTAACATCTGTAATAGCTGAGATATATGCTCTTGAGTCGATTTGAATAGCTGGTAATCTGCAATGAAGATCGGCACGTGGAAATGAGTCCGCCATTCCCTTGCATCGGTAGTCAGAAAATGTTTTAAGGCATCGCCCAAATCGTCGTAATGTTTGAGATTTCCCCCACCATGATTGGCAATTACCTGGTGGAGATAGGTAGATTCGACAAAAGGAGTTAATTGAGCTAAAACAGCCTGTCTTTGGTCTAACTCGCGGGGAATTGCAATTTTAATCGCCGAACTAAGTTGAATCTTGCCAATTTTGATGCTTGCAGCTTGAAAAGACTGAATAATATCTTCTGGCTGTTCGTATTCGACAGCAAAATGACAAGTATCGTAGCAAACTCGAATATATTCCCGAATCCAATCTGCGGCGGTGACGGAATCAATTCCTAATTGTGTCTGCAAGTATTTACTCGCGAGGGGAATTAAATAATTTTGAAAGTAGTCGATTATTTCCTGGGTGTTTTCTAACATCCCGTCGGGTTCAGGTTCGAGATCGAGATGAATTAGTTTGCCCGTAGTTTGTTTCACTTCTGCAAGTTTGGCGATCGCCTGAGCCAGATTGAGACTAGCTAGCTGTAAAACTTGCTCTTGTGCCTGAGTATTGCGCCACCAGGGTTTATAGGAAAGAGGCAGAGTGGAAATACCACCGTCAAGATGATCTGGTAGGAGAACAGTCAAGATCTCAATTAACTGTAGGGTATAGTTCAGGCGATCGCTTTTTGTCCAGTCTGGCGCGTATACCTGATCTTTGACTACCTGATGATGAAAGCCACCAAAGGGAAAACCGTTGAGGGTAAAAACATATAAATCTTCTGACTCTAGCCAAGCTTTAAATTGAGCTAGGTTATCTCCTGTTAATAACTCTTGAGCGGCGATCTGCGCCAGCCGCAAACCAATACCAAAAGGTTCGTGGGGAGATAAGCGGCTTTTTAGCGGTGGAATATACTGTTTGAGATTGCTTTCAACCTCAGCCCAAGTTTCTCCAGGATGGATATTGGTGCAGTAAGTAAGATGTAAATTGTTTTTGGTTGCTAGCTTCACAGAAAGTAGAGCAATTACTCTGGAATAAAAATTATCTGTAGCTACAGGCAATCTTTGAGCCTTAATCTGTCAGGTTTTCCCGCAGTAAACTAGGCTAAAACAGAGTCTTTCCCCTCAAATTCGCTTTTATGTAGCTTCTTCTAACATTCCCCATTGCGAGGCAAATCTTACTAAGGGTTATGGAAAACTAGTAGTGAACCAAATTCGTTTTGATAGGTTAAATAAGAATTTGGGAGAATCAATTCATTAATCCGAGTTGATTCGATTTGCCCCTGCTATTCTAAATCTCTGAGTTTTCTCAAATATTCTATTCGACTTTTACTCAACTGTCTCAGATTCAATACTGTTCCCGATTTTGCTTAAAGCATTAAATTAATGATCAACGCCAAATCATCATCTAGTGAATCAAAACTCCCCCAGCCGAACAATCCAAGCCTCTTCTTTATTTTCTGGATTGTATCCAGTTCCAACAATGGTCAAGCCATCCGCAGAAATATCTAATGCCTCTTCTAATATCCAACTAGTTAAATTTAAGCCATATTCATTTTCCAATAAATCTTTAAGAACTCTCATGCCCTTCTCTTTTTGCCAAATAAAAGCCTCCCATCCCATGTCAGTGTGGCTTTTTCCGACAACAATATCTCCATTAGCTGATACTGCATAAGCAATACTAGCAAATTGACCGCCAGGAAGATCGCCTAAACCAACCATGCCATTCGCTTTATTCCAAATAAATGCTTCTGTCTCAAAAAATGCCATTTCTGGATTTTTTGTTGAAGGTTTTCCTTGACCAACAACGATCTTTCCACCAGCTGATACTGCATAAGCAATACTAGCAAATTGACCGCCAGAGAGATCACCTAAACCAACCATGCCATTCGCTTTATTCCAAATAAATGCTTCTGTCTCAAAAAATGCCATTTCTGGATTTTTTGTTGAAGGTTTTCCTTGACCAACAACGATCTTTCCACCAGCTGATACATCATGAGACTGACTAGCAAATTGACCGCCAGGAAGATCGCCTAAACTAACCATGCCATTCGCTTCATTCCAAATAAATGCTTCTCTTCCATTCTCGGATGAGCTTTGACCAACAACAGTAGAGCCATCAGCTGATATGCTGGCAGCAGAGCTAGCAAAATCACCGCCAGAAAGATCGCCTAAGCCAACCATGCCATCAGCTTTATTCCAAATAAATGCTTCTCGTCCATTCTCGGATGAACTTTGACCAACAACAGTAGAGCCATCAGCCGATATGCTGGTAGCAGAACTATTAAGATCACCGCCAGGAAGATAGCCTAAATCAACCATGCCACTGGCTTTACTCCAAATAAATGCTTCCCTTCCAGTTCTGTTACCTACAACAAACTTTCCTTCAGCAGATAATGCAGTAGCGTAATCGAAAATTAAATTATTTGATAAAACCTTAGAGTTCGTTAAGCTTGTTGATTCATTAGTAAGGTTATTCCAGATAAATGCTTCTGATACAATGAATTCGCCAGATACAATATTTCTGGAACTTCGCGATCCCGCTACAACAAAACCATCATCTGATATTGCAAAAACAGATAATGGCTTACCAGAATCAACTTTACGAAGATTGCCTAATCCCTGAAAAAAGGTTTTCTTTGTTTCCTCGGCAGGAGTGAATCCAAGTAAAATTACAGATAAAAATATAAATAAGAACTTAGAGGGCAATTGCATAATTCAATATTCAATTCATCAAATTATCATAGTAAAAAATAGATAGAAATTAATTTCATTTTTTCAACTTTATAAAGCAATTTTATTACAAGGAATGCTTTGGCTAAAGCATTTTTACTGATGTTTTGCTAGATATATTCCTCTTCTGTCACTCTCCAAGATTTCTTATTAATAACTGACGTTACGCAATCCAAACCAGAAGACTTCGAGCCGATTTGTTTTGAAGCATGCTTTGCCAATCAAAATGCGATCGCCAATATTTGATGAAAATTTCGATTATTACTATTCCTTAATTTACTATCTTCCATTTTATTACTGCCGCGATCGCTTCTTGAACAACGCTTTTCTTGAAATAAGTTATGGTAATTACCATAATGGCGAGATAAATCTTACTACATGCGGTACAGCGCGTAGCGCAACGAGTCCTTTTGGACTCGCCCCTCGAAGAGGGGCAGGGGCGATAGCCCCGTGTCGTTAGAGGATATCCGAAGGTGTACCATATGCGAAGCGGTATCCTTTAGGACAAGGGCATAACAGATCCTTTAGGACTGGCAAAGCTCTAACCATCTAAATCTATGCTAGCCTGTTTGGCGGCAATATATTGAGCAAAGGCTTTGGGATAGATAAGTAAAAAGTAAACCCACCAAACAACAATTAGCAATGCTACAGCAACAGAGAGCCACACTTGATGCAGCACCAACCAGCTACCTGCAACTATAGCTATCCCCGTGAGTATGATTGACCAAGGCTGACACCACGAAGGTTTATAGTCCCACAGGTTTGTCGATTCAGTATTGACGACTTTCATAATTGTTTCTCTGAGATATTGAGCAGATAAGTAGCTCCAGTTTATTCAACATTAAACCGATAATTGAACAGATTGGACTTTGGACAAAATAAAAGAAAATTCGCGAAGCAAGTCAAAGGAGAAGGGAGAAGATTGATGGCAGTTTCACCAAACTGATTTCAATTGACTCATAAACAATGCCCCAAAACAACTACAATCAATCACAACAAGAGTTCAAACAATTTCGAGAAAAGTTGTATCAAAGTTTTGGCTACAGACGAGATACAGTGATGGATTTAGTTGATGCCATATCCGCCAATACAACAGCACGTTCGCGCCCTTGAATTAAGTCTTAGATGCGGGCAAGCCCTTTCTCCGCTATTTAGTAGAGAATATAGTGCATTGTATAAAGGGATTCAAGCTTATGGTCAAGTATCCCAGAGCAACTCTACAGAAATGGTAGATCGAGTCAAAAGTGACCAAACAGGCAAGCAAGTAGGTTCAAAACAACTCAATCAAATTATGACCCGGAAAAATCTGCCTTGGTTCAATAATTGGTCAGTAGTAGTGGTGGATAATGATTACTCCACCAAAACTTTTCTTTCTCAGCAGTCACAACATAGCAATCTTGTGGTGGTTACTAGAGCCAAAAGTAATCGCGTTTTCTATCAGTCTCCTGAACCGAAAAAGGTAACTTCTAAAGGTCATCCCAAGTGGTACGGAGATAAATTCGCTCTCAAAGATGAAACTACTTGGCATCAAGCTTCGGAAGTGGTTGAAACCAAATTCACCACCAAGAAAGGTCGATTACTCAAGGTGAAGATTCGGAGTTGGTCAGATATGTTGATGCGATGTTCTCGTGACTGTCCGATGCACTCGATGCCTTTTACTTTAATGCAGATACAAGTTAGCGACCGAGAAGGAAGAAAAGTCTGGAAACCGATGTGGTTAATTATGATTGGTCAACGTCGGCATGAATTGACAGCCATTGAGGGATATCAAGCTGACCGACAATGATATGATGTAGAACATCTACTTCGTTTCAGTAAACAAAGATTATTACTTAATGCCAGTGGGACTCCTTCGGTCGAACATGAAGAAAATGGGGTGAGCCTAAGTTTTTTAGCTTATGTTCAACTCTGGGCAGCTCGAAAATTAGCTTCTAGTTTACCCCGTCGCTGGGAGCGTTATCTACCTCAAAAAAATGAAGGTTTTTTGACTCCCAGTCAAATTCAGAGAGATCTGAATCGAATAATTACCGAGATGGGGACACCAGCTAATTCTCCCAAACTCCGAGGTTTTTCTTACGGACGAACCAAGGGGATGATTCAAACCAAAAGAACTCGTCATGAGGTCATTAAAAAAGGTAAAAAAAGCAAAAAGCTAGGACTATCTACACCGATTTCAGTCTAATTGCTTTCCAATTGCCAGCTAAATTCTTGAGTTCTAATTCGCGATTGACGTTAGCGAATCATTTTGCTGTTTGTCCAAAGTCCAATGATTCAGGCGCTCTGATTTTACTCTTTCATCCGCTTCAAAAGGTCTAATAATTCCTTAACATCAACCACCATATCTCCATCCTTTTGCCGTACTTCTCCCCGGGGAGAAGGACAACCGAGACAACCATACTTAAAGCTCATGCTTCTTGCCAGATTGGCGAATTCTCGACCAACATAGGCCCCAAATAGTTCCAAAATGAGCGGATTGTCGGCAAAGATGAGATTAGTTAAACCAGCACCATGAGGAGCGATAATTACTTTGGCTTGAGCAAATAGTTGTACTTGTTCGACATAACTCATTTCTTCCAGAATGTAGGCTGCAAATCCCCAAGGTTGCAAAGCCTCTAATACTTCCATTTCATTAGTAATTCTTCTCCCTAATGCTTTGCGTCGGGAAATAAATACATGAGGAGAAAAAGCAAGATTGTTGTCTTGTAGCTGAGAAATATTACTCAGCATTTTTTGCTTTAACCATTGACAAGCATTAAAAGAAATTTCACCGTGCATCTCGTGGTAAGAACGACGAAAAGAGGGAACGATTAATTTATCAACAGTTCGTCTAAAATCCTGCCATACAATTAAGTCATCATTTATGTAACCCAACAGTTTGAGAGAATCTCTTTGCCAAATCCGTAAATTATGATCAACAATTAACTTGGGTCTAATTCCTGTTTGTTGTTGATAGTACTCAACTCCTTCTAATTGAGTTAAAGTGTCTACTGTCCAGTGCCAAAAGTTATTACTCCAGGGATTGGTTAAGATACAGGCAGCATTTATTTTTGCCTGTGGGGATCTCTGCTTAAATTGAGCAGCAACTATCGTCTTGATCGAAACATTTTGAGCAACATGAGCTTCAATCACAGTAAATCTTGGTAAGGTAGTTTCTAAAATTAGGTTGCGATCGCTATCAAAAGCTACGGGATAGTTACCAACTATTTCTGCCTCTAGTTCACAGACAAAGGGCTGGACTATCTTTTCTTGCATCGGATAAATTTTTTGAGCGATACGTTTTGGGACTGGTTTTGGTGTGTAAAAGTCCCCGAAGCTGGCTATTTCTGATGCACTAAATTCTTGTAATTTATATTTTACCCTCTCAATTAATAAATCATTGCGGGACACTGTTTTAAATTTAGTTTTTTTGAGCAATATTCCAAACAAGATGACAGAAGTTTTGCGCCAGATTTGATATATCTGACGATAGATAATTCTTACCTGTTGATTTTTCTTTAAACTATTCTTGAAGCTTTTAATCATTTGTCAATTAGATTACTTGGCTATTGATGCTCGATAATATTTCCAGTCAAATAGTTATATATAGTCGTTCTAATTAATTTTGTGTCGTCTAAGTTGCTAGTTCAAGAGATTAGGTATTAGGGATTAGGAACTGGAGATTAGGACATTGATAATTGCCATGTCAGCAGTAAACTATGGTACTTTGCCGAAGATGGATTTTAATTGCAATTATAGGGATAAAGCAATATTTATATTATTTGGGGCATCAAGTTTAACAAACAAATTAAATATTCAACAGTCAAGGTCAAATTATTAGCAGCAAAGGTAATCTATTTAACATTGAATTTAGCTAAGGTTCTGATAAATCAGGCTTGAATATATTAATGTCAAACATTGAGATAGAGATGTATTTTGTCAACAGTAG
>JBCCNG010000052.1:0-12986 GCA_039025955.1 Cyanobacteria bacterium P01_C01_bin.72
GTCACCAGAGCAGAATTGGTTGCCGTGCTTCAGAATGTGGCTAAATTTGCCCAACAGGGAGAACTGGAGATTAATCAAGAGGCAACTAGCTTTGCTGACATTGACAATCACTGGGGCGCACAAACTATCTCAACTATGTCCGCCTACTGTGGTGTAGCTTCTCCATATAAAGAAATAGGAGACTCCTTTAATCCTGACTCACCTGCCGAAAGAGATTACGCAGCGGCGGCTACTCTCAGAACTCGCAACTGCTTGACTGAAACAGGCGATACTGCAAGCGCACAATAGAAGACCATAAAAGTTTTTGATTTACTTTCAAAGCTTTTGTTTCTAACTTCAACAGCTTAAGGTGGCGATCGCGCCACTTTTTTTTGCTCTTATATTTGTATTGGTTCAGGTTCAGTAGAGTCTTGGATTAAACAAATAGCTTCGAGAGTTAAGATTATTGGCGCACAATGGAATCCAAAAAACGTATCTCAAATACTAAGACTTCGATGTGTGACGCGAAGCTAATCCTTTAGGGCTTATCTAAATCAATCCATTAGCCTAAGTATTCATGCTTAGTGCAAAAATGGGATGCTCCCAGGCATATGTAATCTCAACTTATCTTTACCGATCAGCTAGATGTTGCTGGCAAAAATCAATAAAAACTTTAACCTTTAAAGGTACATAATTACGAGAAGGATAAATTAACCAGGCAGTTGGATTAAAGTCCGTAGCCGTAACTTCATAGTCTGGCAAAACCTTAATTAATTTTCTCGCCTCTATTGCCGATTCTGTCAGCCATTGGGGGAGTAGCACCAATCCCATTCCCGCGATCGCACATTCCTGTAAACCAACAGCATTAGAGATTATTGTCCGTCCAGTAACGGGGACTTCCGTTACCTCATTTTGGCGATCGCGAAAAAACCAGCGACTTCGGTAGCCAGCTAGAGGAAACAGTAAGCAGTTATGTTGTGTCACATCTTCGGGCTTTTCAATTAGCTGATGTTGCAGCAGATAACGAGGACTGCCACAAACAGAATATCTCATCGACATCAACTTTTGAGCAATTAAAGTCGAATCGGTAAGCTGACCCAGGCGAATTGCTAGATCGATTCTTTCTGAAACTAAATCTAGTCGTCTGTCAGTTAGCAAAAGCTCGATTGCCAGATCTGGGTATAGTTCTTCAAATTTGGGTAATAACGGCACAAGACATTTCAAGCCAAAAGATACTGAAGCTGTGACCCGCAATGTTCCTTGAGGCTGTTCAGATTCTGTTACTAGTTCCACCGCCTGCTGCATTTCGGCTATCAAAGGAGTAATGCGATCGCAATAAACAATACCTGCTTCTGTAGGCGATAGTTTCCTGGTTGTTCTCTGAAATAGCCTGACACCAAGCTCTTGTTCCAAACCAGAAATGGCACGAGATACGGAAGATGGATCGACATTTCTGTCCCTGGCAACGGCGGCAAAACTTCCCTGCCTCACTACTTCGACAAATACTTTTAATACTTCTAAATCCATTTTCGCTAGTTCTCAGAATGATTCGTGCGTATTTTACATGATACTAGTGCTTAAAATCATCTTTACTGCTTAATTTACATTAACTACAATGCAGCTAAATTAATACTTTTCTTTTTAACCATGGCTTATATCCTCAGAATCGACTCTAGTTCACGCATTGCCAACTCTCATTCCCGCCAGTTAGCCGATCACTTTCAAACTACCTGGCTAGAAAAATACCCAGAAGACCAGGTCGTAGTGAGAGACTTAGCCAAGACTCCTTTACCTCATCTGACAGATCTAGCGATCGCTGGTTTTTATACTCCGCCAGAACAACAGTCCCCTGCCATGAAGACGGAAACAGCACTATCAGACCAGCTCATTGCCGAACTACAGGGGGCAGACACTCTATTACTGTCTGTGCCAATGTATAACTTTTCTGTTCCTTCTGCCCTAAAAGCCTGGATCGACCAAATCGTCAGGATTGGAGAAACTTTTGCTTATGACGGAACAAACTTCACAGGATTAGTAAAGGTTAAGCGTGCTTATATTATCTGTGCCTATGGTGCGGGTGGTTATCTACAGGGAGGCTCGTTCGCTGGCTTCAACTTTTTAGAACCCTACTTGCAAGGTCTATTTAGTTTTCTGGGCATCAAAGAAATCGAGTTCTTTCATCTTCAGGGTACAACGGGAGATGCCAAAGCGATCGCCGCCAATACCGAACAAACTCAACAGACGATTAGCCAGACAATATCTAGCCTTTAAGCAAATTAACTTTATGAGCTTTGGTTTATTTTCGGTAATCTAGGTTTGGTGATGAAACCAAGCCGTTAGAGCGATCGCTAAAGCATCTGCCGCATCATCGGGACGGGGGATAAAATCTAAGGCTAATTCTCGGGCGACCGCTTCCTGTACCTCAATCTTCTGGGCATTACCATAGCCAGTCAGAGCCTTTTTAACCTCTGGTGGAGTGAACTCTACGTAGGGCAAACTCATCTGCCCTAAAACTAGCATCACAACCCCCCTCGCTTGGGCAACGGTGATCGTATGGCTCATACGATAAAAAAACAGTTTTTCCACCGCCACCAAATCGGGTTTAATTTCTTCGACTACGGCATGAAGATCGTCATAAATTGTGCAAAGGCGATCGCTAAAAGCCGACTTAGAAGCTGTTTCAATCGTGCCAAAGTCTTGAAGTTGGACTAAACTGGCAGCAGGTGCTGATTTTGCTGATGTCTGACAAACAATACTCCCAAAGCCCAAAATAGCAATGCCTGGGTCTAACCCTAAAATTTTAATCTCCATCGATGTGTTGAGAATTTTATTTGATATTAAATCGGCTCAGAGCTATTTAAGAAGCGCCAGACTTCCTGGTCTGACTGACAATTCTGTCAAAGTATCTATTGAGCAAGGGCAACAGTAAACTATGCCAGCGATTGAGAATTGTTAATTCTAATCCAGGAGTGATCGCCAACTGTTTTTTGCCCATACCGCGAATAATCTGCTGTGCCACAGCTTCGGGACTCCAAGTTTTGGCTGTGGCGGTGATTTGCTTAGTTTCTGCTGGCTTAATTTTATTCTCTGCTGCTAGCTGAGGTGTATCGGTGTCGGGAGGATAGACGACGCTGACGTTGATACCTTGAGGCTTGAGTTCTCCTCTTAAAGATTCTGCCAACCCTCGTAGAGCAAATTTTGTGGGACAGTAGCTAGTATAGCCATAGATGCCGATTAATCCTGCCCCCGAAGAAATCAGAACAATTTGTCCTTGTTGTTGCTTTACCATCGACGGTAAGGCGGCTTTGACACTGTATAAAGCACCAAAGTAATTTACTGCCATAGTTTGTTCAAAGATATCTAAGGGAATTTCGCTAAAATAACCAGGATGAACCATTCCCGCCGAGGTAATAAGGACGCTGGGCGAACCTAAATCGGCGATCGCCTGTTCGATGGTGCGGGTAATTGATTCTCGCTCGGCAACATCGGCAGTAGCAATATTTACTTTTTGGCGAGGATTAGCTCTTACTGCCTCAATCTCTTGTTTTGCCTGCTCTAATTTCTGGCGATCGCGAGCAATTAAAGTCAGGTTCGCCCCTTGCTGAGCAAGTAGCTGGGAAACCGCTTTTCCAATGCCGCTTGAGCCTCCTGTGATTATCGCGTGTTGAGCGAGATATTTTTTGGTCATGTTTGAGCTTAATTTAGAACTAGCTAAACCAATTTTAATTTCAAGTTCAGTGGTAATACGAAAAGCCAAAGGTTATCAACAAAGATTAATATGTAATAGCAGTTATCTGGCGCTGATATTTCTATCTTGCTTGCTATGGGACACCGCCGAATTCGCCGCCGAATTAGAAAATGGATTGAGAAATCAGCGTTGATTGCAGTTGCTTTATCTCTTTGTTGCTATATCTATGGCGCAAAAATAGAGCCAAACTGGGTCGAAATCGTGCCGCTTGAGCTAACGATTCCTCATTTAAACGCGGCATTTGATGGATTCAAAATTGTCCAGATCAGCGATCTGCACCTCGGCGACTATATGCCAGAAAAACGGTTTGGCAAAATGGTTAAGCTCGTTAATCAGCAACAGCCAGATGCGATCGCCATTACAGGAGATTTCATCACCAAACGAAATCATTTTGATACAGTAAGAGTCAAGCAGCAGCTTAGTCAGCTTCATTCGCTTTCAGTTACAGTTGCCGTTTTAGGTAATCATGACCACTGGACAAAAAAAATTGATTTACTGAAGCAGATTTTACTTTCAGCTAAAATCGACAATCTTGACAATGAAGTCCATTTTATTACCAGAAATGACCACAGACTAGCCTTGGCTGGACTTGATGATCCTTATTGGGGTCAACCAGACTTAGACAAAATCTTGGCTCAACTACCCGCAGAGATGCCGACTATACTTTTGGTTCATGAACCAGACTACATTGAACAAAGCGCCAAGACTCACCGCTTCGCCCTGCAGCTATCGGGGCATTCCCACGGAGGACAGATCAGAATTCCTTTTGTCGCCCCTTTAGTTTTGCCCCGTGGCGGTAAAAAATATTTTGCGGGACTAAATCAAGTCGAAGATACCTTTACCTATACCAACCGCGGCTTAGGCATGACGAACTTACCACTACGTATTGCCAGCCGCCCAGAAATTACGGTTTTTACCCTTCATAGCCCAACATAAATAAGTTGTTAATTTATAACTGCGCTGATGATTTAACAGTTTTCAGCTCTCAGCGCAGCACGTACGTGCAGATCGTCGTCTTCGACGACTGGGAAGCGAATGCTTCCGCGCTCTCAGCTTTTAAGGGCATACTTAATTGAGAAGCACAGTAAGAGGAATAACTGCTAAATGTTCAATGTTCAATGTCAAGATTCGATCGCAATCTGAATAACCTGAATCAGATCTTCAATGCGACACTGCTGGGCAGGAAGTAGGCAAGGATAAACATTTAAACCTTCAATTTGATTGGCTGCTTCCGTAGTTTGCGTATCTAAGGTAATGAGAGGTAATGTTGCTAAATGCTGATATTCTTGGAGCGATCGCAAGTAGAGATCTGGTTGAGCAATTTGCTCGCCGTTGAGAATAATCGCATCAAGTCGCCAGATACGAGCTAAATTGTGTGCCTGTTCTAAACTGTCGGCTTCGATGATGCGGTGCTGGTAGCCATTTTGTAATTCAAAGCTGTCTGACCAACTCTTAAGGTCAAAATTAGAGTTACGTTGACGACTAATTTGCGGCTCAATCACCTCTAATTCGGGATAGAGACAAAGAATAGTTAGATTCTTCGCCGTCGTCCCAGGAAGGGTAGGAGACGGTGGTAATTGAGGGGTTTGCATCTTACTTTTGGGCAACAGTAGAATAAGCTGACTGGTGGAATCACTCTGGGTAATTGTTGTATCCAGCAGTTGCGCTAAACATTGAGCCATTGTCAGATTAAAACCTGAATCCCCCGTTAAAGCTTTGCTTGCTTCTAACCCAGCTACCGTCTGGCTAGAAATAATGATCGCTGTCATTCCCAAGCGACTTTCGATTTCTATCTTTAGGGGTTGGGGTATTTCGTCACGGTTCAACACTTCCAGAAACAAGTGAGTTAGCACCGCAGATAAGAGCAATTTATTGGCGATCGCAATTTCACTTCCCAATTCTATCTTGAGCTGAGGTTGAATCAGCTCTAATGCAGGCGAAAACCCTGTTTTTAATGACTTAACTTTGGTCAGAACTGATTGATATAGTTGCCGACAGAGAAATTCTAAATTGATTAATTCTGACTCTCCCCCTACTTCAGCCGTAAAAGCCTTTAGCCGCAGTAAATCATCCACAACGCCCATCATTTTTTTGCCACTGCGGTAAATTAATTCTACATAGCGAGCCTGACGCTGATTCAAAGTTCCTAGCTGTTGTTCTCTCAGCAAACTAGACAGACCGACAATACCTGTCAGGGGCGACTTGAGTTCGTGACCCACCGTCTCCAATATTTCGCTAGTAGGAATTTCGACAGGGGATAGGTCATCGTCTGTCTTTAACGACTGTGATTCGATTATAGGAGTCGCTAAAATCAGGTAATGCTGAGTAACTAAGGGAATTTTTAGCAAGTTCCAGTGGTCGACTTTGACGACTTCTAATCCCAGGGCATCTTGATGACTAACGTTACAATCCCGTGGCAGATCTCGCCCGATATTATGCTCAAAGCTGCGATCACCCGCTAGAGTTTCTACTGTTGGCTCAGAGCAAAATAACTGCTGTTCCTCAACCCAGCATCTTGTCATCTGATGCAGACTATCCCCTGGAGACCTGGACGGCATCCCCCAAGATAGGGAACTTTGATTCTTAACTAGCTGCTGCCAAAGCTCATTGGTTTGAATTACCTGTCCTGTTGCTGTTTCTATTTTGCCAGGCAGAGAAATCTCTGCCAATAAACCAGTAAAGTAATTCCAATTAGAAGTCTCTAGTGACGATGAAGTTTCTTCTGTAGGCGATAACGATTCTTGTGCTAGATATTTAATGACTTTGTGGTCATCAAGTTTTCCCAGTAGTTCTCCTTGGCGATTAATGATTAAACATACCTGTTCTTCATCACCAGCAATAAAGTTTTTTGAGCGCTTCAGAAACTCTCCTAGCCGTAAATCACCTTGATATATCTGTACTGTTTTAACTAAAGTCGCAATATCAGGCACTAATCGACGAGAAATGTTTTGCTGGTATGCGGCATTTCTCGGATGACCGACTAAAGTTACTCCTTCTCCCAGCCAAGTTTCAGCTACTATTAACAACAAATCTTCTGCACGAAGAACACCCCAAGTTGATTTATCTTGAGCAATAGCCAACATCTCGCAGTTTAGATGCTGAAAAATCCTCAGCATGTTACCCAAATCGGCATCAGGTTGGCAAATGGGAATGGGAGATATAAATTCTTTGAGGAAAGGAGAATTATCAAGCATATATCATTAAACATACCAGCTAAAATTCAGGTAAGTTTTAGGTTTTAGGTGTTGTTCAAATGGAATAAAGCTAGTACCAACTTAGATTTAACTTTTAATCCCTACTAAAATCGTCTGCATACTGTAATTGCAGCAAATTGACGATTCTAACTCTGAGGTACAAGCAAGTTATTGAGCTTGGCGAATAAAAATGTCCCAGATATTTGTTTCTATTATTATTTTAATTACTCGGTATATGTGGCTATTTTGGTAATTTTATTAATTTGGATTGACCGTGAAATCAACCCAGTTAAAATACTAGAGTCTAGCTTTGATCGCGACTAATAAAATGTGCTGTATTGCTTCATGATTGATTTCAAATATAGTATGGTAAATTGTGCGATCAGCAAATTAAAAATTCATGATACCCAACAACTATTATATTTTTTGCCCTGCAACTAGATTAACTTCGCCAATTGAGCAACGCTAAATATAATATTAAAACTAACATTTAGCTTTAACGGTTTGTTATGACCTGGTTAATATTTTTTGATCAGCAACCAAATGTTATTCAAAATCAAAAACTAGGCTTATATAAACTATAGTAATGCTTTTTTGCTAGCTAGTTGAATTCGTTTTTGATTATTTTTTTGTTACATTCCGCAAACAGGCGCAATAAATGTTAAATTTTTATTAAACTGGGGCTACGCAATAAGTACAACGCTGAAGTAAATATTTCCTGACGCTCATGGCTTGAGTGAACGAGTATGATCAACAAGAGGCGCTTTGCTCAGAGCGAATAGAGGACTTCAGTATCGGATTAAAATTCTGCATCCGATAGGTACAAGCCACTACAGTGTATAATTCACCCGATAATGTCAGATTTTCCAGATAATCATTCTTCATCAGAAACTTTACCAGCCAAGTTGCAGATCTGCTTGTATTCGACTCAAAAGAAATTGTGTGATTTAGCAAGCCAGTTGTTGGATAGTAACTGTTATGAGCTTAAATGCTATGCTCTGATAGATGATTTAGCTGACTATATTGTTAGTAACTCGCAGCAGATTGATTGTCTGATCTTGAGAGTAGACGAGCAGCTAGATTCTTTAGTTGGTCGATTATGCCAAGCAGAGATTTTTTTGCCAACTGTACTTCTAGAATCAGAGACAGTTAGTGTGGCAGCAGAGAAAGCTGATGATTTTGCTATTTCAATAACAGAAGCTAGCGATATCTATCATCAAGCAGAAATCAGACTATATCCGACTCAATTTAAAGAGATTAGCTCTTATATCAGTCTAGCAATTAATAAATTCGTTAGTCTTGCCCCCAATCTTAATGATGAGGAGATGGTGCATACTCCTCTTACGTCTACGCCAGAAGCACCCAAGATGGAGGTAAAACGCTCTCTCAAGGTTCAACAAAGACGCTTGACAGATAAACTGAAGGAAAGGTTAAGCTATTGGGGTTTTTTTTACAAACGTAATTCCGACTCTTTCTGGGGTAATCTGTCTGATGCCCAGCAAGGAGAACTAGCAGACAAAATTAGCCAAAGTTATCGTCAAATTTTGTTAGCTTATTTCGATCAGGATGTTGAAATTAATAAGTTGATTGATGAGTTTGTGGATCGTGCTTTTTTTGCCGATATTTCGACATCGCAAATTCTCGAAATACATATGGATTTGATGGATGATTTTGCTCATCAGCTAAGAATAGAGGGGCGTAATGACGATATCCTCCTCGACTACCGACTACCTCTGATTGACATTATCGCTCATCTGTGCGAAATGTATCGACGCTCAATCCCCGATGCGGATAACTCGATGAATTTACTATTTGCAGTAGAATAAATACTCACCCCTAAGTTAAATTAATCATTGAAAATAGTTTAGTGTTTCTTCAGAAAAATTTAAATTTATCACTTAGTCATAGTTGATAGATTGCTGAGATATTATGGATCAATTTAGAAAAACCTATGTACTAAAGCTGTATGTAGCAGGAAACACACCAAATTCGGTTAGAGCTTTAAAAACTTTGAAAAATATTCTCGAAAAAGACTTTCAAGGAGTCTATGCGTTGAAAGTGATTGACGTTTTGAAGAATCCTCAGCTAGCAGAAGAAGATAAGATTCTGGCTACTCCCACTCTATCTAAAGTTTTGCCGCCTCCAGTGCGCAAGATTATTGGCGATTTAAGCGATCGCGAAAAAGTCTTAATCGGTTTGGATCTGCTGTATGAAGAAATTCGTGAACAAAGATTATAAAATCAGACGAGTGATTAGATGTAAAATATTATACTGCTGCTTAAATACTTAAAAAATGTTTAAGAGCGAAAATATTTGCTACTTTTGAGTAAGCTTAAAAATTGCTGATCCTGCTGTAGATGAACGAACCAAATCCCAACAATCAAACTCAGCCACAAGAACTCTCTTTGAAAGGAGTGCGAAAAATTCGCACTATGATTGAAGGGTTTGACGAAATAACTCATGGTGGTTTACCCATTGGCAGAACCACTTTGGTAAGTGGAACTTCTGGCACGGGAAAAACTTTATTGGCAGTGCAGTTTCTCTATCTTGGCATTGAGTTTTTTGATTGCCCAGGAATCTTCGTAACTTTTGAAGAGTCACCAAAAGACATTATTGAGAATGCCTGTAGTTTTGGCTGGGATTTACAGAGTTTGATTGATCACGGCCAGCTATTTATTCTCGATGCGTCACCCGATCCTGAAGGGCAGGAAGTAGTGGGTAATTTTGATTTATCAGCCCTAATCGAGCGTATTCAATACGCTATTCGTAAGTACAAGGCAAAGCTGGTTTCGATTGATTCAGTCACGGCAGTATTCCAGCAATATGATGCTGCCTCAGTGGTGCGCCGAGAGATTTTTCGCTTAGTTGCCCGTCTCAAGCAGCTAGAGGTGACATCAATTCTGACGACGGAAAGGGTGGAAGAATATGGTCAGATTGCCCGTTTCGGCGTAGAAGAATTTGTTTCGGATAACGTAATTATTATTCGTAACGTGCTAGAAGGAGAACGTCGTCGCCGAACGATTGAAATCCTCAAGCTACGGGGTACAACCCATATGAAGGGAGAATATCCTTTTACGATTACTAACGATGGTATCAACATCTTTCCTTTGGGAGCAATGCGCCTCACTCAGCGTTCTTCTAATGTGCGCCGTTCTTCGGGGGTCAAAACCTTGGATCAACTTTGTGGCGGTGGCTTTTTCAAAGATTCGATCATTCTGGCTACAGGGGCGACGGGTACGGGTAAAACCCTCTTGGTCAGTAAATTTCTTGAAGAAGGCTGTCGTCAAGGGGAGAGAGCTGTTTTATTTGCCTACGAAGAGTCTAGGGCGCAGCTATCGCGCAATGCTTCTTCTTGGGGTGTAGATTTTGAAGAGATGGAGCGGAAAGGTTTGCTCAAGCTTCTCTGTTGCTATCCTGAGTCAGCAGGATTGGAAGACCATTTACAAATGATCAAGTCGGAGATTACCGATTTTAAACCTTCAAGAATTGCGATCGATTCCCTTTCGGCTTTGGCGAGAGGAGTTACGAACAATGCCTTTCGCCAGTTTGTCATCGGCGTAACTGGTTATGCCAAGCAGGAGGAAATTACAGGCTTTTTCACTAACACTACCGATCAGTTTTTGGGTGCTAACTCGATTACAGAATCTCATATTTCGACGATTACCGACACCATTATTCTGTTGCAGTATGTGGAGATTAGAGGGGAAATGTCGAGAGCGATAAACGTATTTAAAATGAGGGGTTCATGGCACGATAAAGGTATTCGGGAGTATGTCATTAGTTCCGATGCCCCAGAAATTCCCTTTATCAAAGAATCCTTCCGCAACTACGAAGGAATTATCAGCGGTTCGCCATCTCGTGTTTCCATCAATGAGAAAAATGAGCTTTCGCGGATTGCCAGAAACGTCAAGGACATTAATCTTGACAGTACCAAAGGCGACAAGTAGCAATGGATAGCCGGCTCAAGCAGATAGAACTGTGGCTCAAGCAGGAAGTTGCTCCCATTGCCAACGTCCTAGACAGTGATCCTAGTAAACTAAAAGCGATCCTACAGCAGATGGGCGATCGCTCTTTATTAGCTTTAAAAGCCCCAGTTGCTTGGGGAGGCATGGGTTTAAGCGAAACAGAATATCAGCGTTTACAGATAACCTTTGCCCGAACTTCTGGAGCATTGACCTTTCTGCAAGCTCAACATCAAAGCGCAGTTGGTAAATTACTGCACAGTGAAAATTCGGCTCTGCGATCGCAATTCTTGCCTGATTTAGCTCAGGGAAGATCTCTGATGGGGGTAGGCTTTTCCCATTTGCGCCGTCGGGGAACACCGATGGTTCAGGTAACGGAGAAGGAAGGAAAATATTTGATCACGGGAGAAGTCCCTTGGATTACAGGGTGCGGCTTTTTTGAGCGCTTCATTGTAGGGGCAACTTTAGCCGATGGTCGAGAGCTTTACGGCATTCTACCCTTAAAGGATACAGTACAGGAATCTGGAGGGGCGATCGCCTGTAGTCAGCCGATGGCATTACTGGCGGTAGGGGCAACCAACACCGTGAGCGCCAAAATTGAGCATTGGCAGCTAGAAAAAGAGCTTGTGGTTAGCATCAATCCTCCAGGAACAATTTACCGCAGTAGTCAAAAAAATATCCTCAATCATGGTTTTTTTGCCTTGGGTAATGTCTATGCCGCCCTAGATGTTTTAGACAGGATAGCTCAAGCAAAACAGCTAGACTTTTTAACCGACTCTTGGCAAACCCTGCACCAGGAAGCGAAGGAAAAGGAACAACAGGCGATCGCTTTTGTCTCCGAGTCCTCAGCAACTTACACTCAAAAGTTACAGCTTCGGGGCGAAATTATTAACCTAGCTCAACGCTGTAGTATGGCAGCGGTCATTGCCTCTAGCGGCGCGGCAAATTATCGACATTCGGATGCAGCAAGAGTCTATCGCGAGGCTCTATTATTTAGTGTTTCGGGGCAAACTACTGATGTGATGCAAGCTAGTATACAAAATTTGTTGTCCTATCCTTGTTTTTTATCGGAGAAAGAGAAGTAACTCTTGGTCTTGATGAAGCAGGAGATGCAAAGAAGGGGAAAACAACTGATTACATGGCCAAGGGAGCATCCCACTTATGCAAGCGAGTACTTTTACTTCTGATCTAAAAGGCTTTCTTTCGAGGTTTTTTTCCCTTTGACAAAATAGCAAAATTAGACGGGGTGAAAAAGTGGGATGCTCCCCATTGTGAAATCGTACGGAAATTATTTGGAATGACTATACAATTAAATCAATTAGGTTTAACTCTATTGCTTATTTAGGCAATAGTTAGCATCAAACAAAGCAATTCTACTGTAATTATTAGTCCATATATTAAGTATTTCTCTATTTTGCTTACTGTCGATAAAATCATTAACCAAACTGCGCCAGTTTAGTTCATCTTGCGGTAAGATTAATCCATAGAAATCACAAGTTAAAGGTTGATCGGGAATTAACTGATAATTTTCTCTAGCTAAATTTTGACGTTCTAATTCTGCTAGCAACAATATGCCATCGCTCACAAAAGTATTGATTTTACCTTCGATAAGAGCTTGGATACCTTCTCTTCTTCCACTATCGCCTTGAAAATAAACTTTATCGGCTCTAGGGTAAGTGGAGTTTATAAAATCTTCAGTAGTGCTATTTTGGAGAACTCCTATTTTAATGTTTGTCAAAGTACTATTAATATCTATCGGACTAGCTTCATCTTGAGGGATTAAAAATCGAGTACCACTAATAATAATCGGCTTGGAAAAACTGATATCTTCTCGATTGCCTTGGATAGTGTTAGAGCCACATTCGAGATAAACTATCTGATCTTGCACCAACTGCCAGCGATTTTCTAGGGTAGAAGGAATTTTAATAACTTCAATTTCTCCATCAATATCTAGTTTTTCAGCTATATATTCCCCTAAAGAATTGGCAAAATCATCGCAATAACCCGTCCATAAGTTTTCTGCATCATCGATAAAACCAAAAGGTGCAGCATCACTTCTCATGGCAACTTTTAGAGTTTTCGTTTGGCGTATTTGCGCGATAA